>NZ_JCBCUW010000002.1:0-219504 GCF_059862525.1 Pseudomonas sp. MF08875 | reverse complement strand
CTCAGCAATCGTTGGTTACATCTTTGATTTCTCGCGGAGTAACTTGTGATGCTGATAATCTTGTTGACTATCAGTCTGACTCCACAAGCACCCACACGAATTGCTTGATTCAGTTGTTAAAGAGCGGGTGGTTAAGATCTTTCGTCTCAACCGAGGCGCGCATTCTACAGCAGCCTCTGTTGCTGTCAAGCGGTTATTTTAAGAAGCTTTCAAAGTTTCGCTGGGAAATCTTTAACAACTTCAACCACTTGCGCTGACGATCACTCGTTAGCGGGAGGCGAATTCTACAGCGTTACTCGCTGCTGTCAACACCTCTTTTTCAACTCCTTTCGGGCTTCGATGACCTGAAGCTCTGCGCTGTCGAAACCTGCATAACTCTTTGTTTACCAAGGAGTTTTCCGTTTCGACTGCGCCGGAAGTGGGGCGAATTATAGACAGATATAAATCGCCGTCAACCGTTAATTCAGGGTTTATTCAGCTTTAAGCGTAATACGCGCAAATGCCTTCTTCCCCGCCTGGCAAACATAGGTAGCGCCCAGCTCGCATATAAAGGTGCGATCCACGACCTCACCATCAATACGCACACCACCAGACCCCAAGAGGTCACGCGCCACTGCCGAGTTTTTCACCATGCCTGCTTTATTAAGAACAGCAGCGATCGGCATCGCTTCGGCAGCCGTCAACTCGATTTCCGGCAGATCATCCGGCAGTTCGCCATCCTTCATGCGATTACCTGCCGCACGATGCGCGCTTGCGGCTGCCTCTTCGCCATGGAAGCGCGCGACGATTTCTTCCGCCAACTTGATCTTGACGTCACGAGGATTGGCGCCCGCCTCGACATCTGCCCGCAGCGCATTGATCTCATCCATGGAGCGAAAGCTGAGCAATTCAAAGTAGCGCCACATCAGCGCATCGGGGATCGACACCAACTTGCCGTACATCACACCCGGCGCTTCCTGGATCCCAACATAGTTACCCAGGGATTTGGACATCTTCTTGACGCCATCCAACCCTTCCAGCAAAGGCATAGTCAGAATGCATTGAGCCTCCTGACCGTAGGCACGCTGCAACTCACGCCCCATTAATAGGTTGAACTTCTGATCGGTGCCACCGAGCTCAATATCCGCGCGCAGGGCAACCGAGTCGTAGCCCTGAACCAATGGATAGAGGAACTCGTGGATAGCGATAGGTTGATTGGTGGAGTAACGCTTATCGAAGTCGTCGCGCTCGAGCATGCGAGCAACGGTGTACTGGGAGGTCAGGCGAATGAAGTCCGCAGGCCCCATCTTGTCCATCCAAGTGGAGTTGAAGGCAACCTCCGTCTTGGCCGGATCCAGGATTTTGAACACCTGAGTTTTGTAGGTCTCGGCGTTGTCGAGCACTTGCTCGCGAGTCAAGGGCGGGCGCGTGGTGCTTTTGCCGCTCGGATCACCGATCATGCCGGTGAAGTCGCCGATCAGAAAAATCACCTGATGGCCCAGATCTTGGAACTGGCGCAGCTTATTAATAAGCACGGTATGCCCCAGGTGCAGGTCCGGGGCGGTCGGATCGAAACCGGCCTTAATACGTAAAGGCTGGCCACGCTTGAGCTTCTCGATCAGCTCAGCCTCGACCAACAGTTCTTCCGCACCACGTTTGATCAGCGCTAGCTGCTCTTCAACCGACTTCATAACAGACCCGCAAGGCTCAGATTCAAAGGGAACCAACCATACAAGATCAGGGACTAATTACAAGTTTTGCCCGGCGCACAGAAGGCAATCCACGAAGTCGGCGTTCACGCGCTTGCGTCACAGATGATTTGGTTATATTTTATACAGTTATTTCGTCTTCATCATGTCATTCATCTTTTCCAATTCATCTTCTCAAAGTCAAAATTACCTATGACCACTGAACCGTCTAAAGCGCCGCCGCTTTATCCGAAGACCCACCTGCTCGCTGCAAGTGGCATCGCCGCCCTCCTCAGCCTGGCGCTCCTGGTATTTCCGTCCAGTGATGTAGAAGCTAAACGAACGACCTTGAGTCTTGAGTTGGATAGCCCTGCTGAGCAACTGACACAAGACCAAGACACTGCCGACGCCGCCCAAGCCACAACTGAAGTGTCAGCATCGCCATTCGCCCAGATCGAAAGCAGCGATCAAGACGCCTCGCAAACCGCTCAAGCGGCCCCGGCGCCAGTGGTCACCGAAGAGAAAGCAGCACCCAACCATAGAGAAGTAGTGGTCGCCAAGGGCGATACGCTTTCCACCCTATTCGCCAAGGTTGGCCTGCCCACCACTGCCGTGCATGAAGTACTGGCCAGCGGCAAGCAGGCCAAGCAGTTCACGCAGCTCAAGCACGGCCAGAAACTCGAATTCGAGCTGGGCGCAGACGGTCAGTTGAATAACCTGCACAGCAAGATCAGCGACCTGGAAAGCATCACGCTGACAAAGGGCGCCAACGGATATGCGTTCAATCGCATCACCGCCAAACCCACCGTGCGCTCAGCCTACGTCCACGGCGTAATCAACAGCTCTCTCTCGCAATCGGCCGCTCGCGCCGGCCTCTCGCACAAGCTGACCATGGATATGGCCAGCGTATTTGGCTACGACGTCGACTTCGCCCAGGATATTCGCCAGGGCGACGAGTTCGATGTGATCTATGAGCAGAAAGTCGTCAACGGCAAGACCGTCGGCACCGGCCCTATCCTCTCCGCACGCTTCACCAACCGCGGCAAGACCTACACCGCCGTGCGCTACACCAACAAGCAAGGTTCCAGCAGCTATTACACCGCCGATGGCAATAGCATGCGCAAAGCCTTTATCCGCACCCCTGTGGATTTCGCCCGTATCAGCTCCCGCTTCTCCATGGGCCGCAAACACCCGATCCTGAACAAAATCCGCGCCCACAAGGGCGTAGACTACGCCGCACCCCGTGGCACCCCGATCAAGGCCGCCGGCGATGGTAAGGTCCTGCTGGCCGGGCGTCGCGGTGGCTACGGCAACACAGTCATCATCCAGCACGGTAACGCCTACCGTACGCTGTACGGCCACATGCAGGGCTTCGCCAAAGGCGTCAAGACCGGCGGCAACGTCAAGCAAGGCCAGGTGATTGGTTATATCGGCACAACCGGCCTGTCCACCGGCCCGCATTTGCACTATGAGTTCCAGGTCAACGGCGTCCACGTCGATCCGCTGGGCCAGAAGCTGCCCATGGCCGACCCCATCGCCAAAGCCGAGCGCGGCCGTTTCCTGCAACAGAGCCAACCGCTGATGGCACGCATGGACCAAGAGAAAGCCACTATGCTGGCTTCGAGCAAGCGCTAAGCCATGTCGCTCTATATAGGCGTGATGTCCGGGACCAGCCTCGATGGCCTGGACATCGCGCTGATCGAGCAAGCCCCCGCGATCAAGCTGGTCGCCACCCACTACATCCCCATGCCCGAGGCCATGCGCAGCGAGTTGCTGGGCCTATGCACCAGCGGCCCTGACGAGATCGCTCGCTCCGCCATCGCCCAGCAGCATTGGGTGGAGTTGGCCGCGCAAGGCATTCATCGCCTCCTCGAGCAGCAAAAACTTAACCCCCAAGATATTCGGGCGATTGGCAGCCATGGGCAAACCATCCGCCATGAACCTGCCCGTGGTTTCACGGTGCAGATCGGTAACCCCGCGCTGCTGACTGAACTGACGGGCATCACGGTCGTCAGCGATTTCCGCAGCCGCGACGTGGCCGCTGGCGGCCAGGGCGCGCCGTTGGTGCCAGCCTTCCACGAAGCTCTGTTTGAACGCAGCGCAGGCAATCGGGCGGTATTGAATGTCGGCGGTTTCAGTAACCTGAGCCTGATTGAAGCGGGCAAACCCGTCGCCGGGTTCGATTGCGGCCCGGGAAATGTCTTGCTGGATGCGTGGATTCATCACCAACGCGGCGAGCATTTCGACCGCGACGGCCAGTGGGCCGCCAGTGGCTTGGTGGATCCGCACCTGCTGAACGCGCTGCTCAGCGACCCGTTCTTCCAAGGGACCGGCCCCAAGAGCACCGGCCGCGAGGTGTTCAACCTCGTTTGGCTACAGGCACACCTGGCGCGGTTACCGTTACTGCCCAGTGAAAACGTGCAAGCGACCCTGCTGGAGCTGACCGCACGCACCATCGTCGAGTCGCTGCAGACCGCTCAAAGCGATACCCAAGAACTGCTGGTCTGCGGTGGTGGCGCCCACAATGGGGCACTAATGGCACGCCTTGCAGGCCTGCTGCCTGGCGCGAAAGTCAGCAGCACCGCCGCTTACGGCGTTGACCCCGACTGGGTCGAAGCCATGGCCTTTGCCTGGCTGGCACATTGCTGCCTGGAAGGCATCGCCGCCAACCGCCCCAGCGTCACCGGCGCTCGCGGACTACGGGTGCTCGGCGCCATCTACCCCGCCTGAACGCCACATAGCAAAACGCCGCAAGCCCTGACGGGAGTGCGGCGTTGAGTAGACGCTGTGGATCAGATCGAGAATGAAGAGCCACAACCGCAAGTAGTCGTGGCATTCGGGTTCTTAATCACGAAACGCGAGCCTTCCAAACCTTCCTGGTAATCCACCTCGGCACCTGCCAGGTACTGAAAACTCATCGGATCAACCACCAGGCTGACGCCCTCGCGCTCGATGATGGTGTCGTCATCGGCCACGTCTTCATCGAAAGTAAAACCGTATTGAAACCCTGAACAACCGCCGCCCGTAACGAATACGCGCAGCTTCAAGCGATCATTACCCTCTTCATCGACCAGGCTCTTCACCTTGTGCGCTGCACCGTGGGTGAATTGCAAAGCCGTGGGGGTGAAGGATTCGACGCTCATGCTGATATCTCCCGGCGTTACGCCGCCATATTGCGTGATGGCGCGTATTATCCGCTTCTCCCAGAAAAACGGTCAACTATTATGGCCGCAGTGGCAAGCTTCAAGCCGCGAGCCTCAGGCTTGCAACGTGAAGCTCGCGGCTTGCATCTACTGTTAGGGCAACATGCCTGCGTGGGACAGGCCCAGCTTCTCGTCCAGGCCAAACAGGATGTTCATGTTCTGCACGGCCTGCCCCGAAGCACCCTTGACCAGGTTATCAATCACCGACAACACCACCACCAAGTCACCGTCCTGCGGGCGATGCACCGCGATACGGCAGACGTTGGCGCCACGCACACTGCGGGTTTCCGGGTGGCTGCCGGCCGGCATCACATCGACGAACGGCTCATTGGCATAACGCTTCTCGAACAGCGCTTGCAGGTCGACGGAACGGTCCACCACCGTCGCGTAGAGGGTGGAGTGAATGCCGCGGATCATCGGTGTCAGGTGCGGCACGAAGGTCAGCCCGACCTCTTTGCCTGCTGCACGGCGCAGGCCCTGGCGGATTTCCGGCAGGTGACGGTGGCCTTTGACCGCATAGGCTTTCATGCTTTCCGACGTTTCAGAGTACAGCGAGCCGACACTGGCACCACGCCCTGCACCGCTGACGCCCGACTTACAGTCGGCGATCAGGCGGGTGGTATCCGCCAACCCCGCCTCCAACAACGGCAGGAAACCCAGC
The DNA here is from genome assembly GCF_059862525.1 of Pseudomonas sp. MF08875. Taxonomy (NCBI): domain Bacteria; kingdom Pseudomonadati; phylum Pseudomonadota; class Gammaproteobacteria; order Pseudomonadales; family Pseudomonadaceae; genus Pseudomonas; species Pseudomonas sp. MF08875. Next base: position 213,973 of record NZ_JCBCUW010000002.1, on the reverse strand, counting down.
TGGGTGGCGGTCGGATAGCAGCCCGGCACAGCGATCAGGCGCGCTTGCTTGATTTGCTCGCGGTTGACCTCCGGCAAGCCGTACACCGCTTCTTCCAGCAACTGCGGGGCGCCGTGGGGCTGGTTGTACCACTTGGCCCACTCATCGGCGTCCTGCAGGCGGAAGTCGGCAGACAGGTCGATCACCTTAGTGCCCGCGGCCAGCAGCTCGCCCGCCAGGGCATGGGCGACGCCGTGCGGGGTGGCGAAAAACACCACATCGCAAGCCGCCAGGGTCTTGGTGTCCGGCACGCTGAATGCCAGGCCATCGTAGTGGCCGCGCAGGTTCGGGTACATGTCGGCAACGGCCAGGCCTGCCTCGGATCGCGAAGTGATGACCACCACTTGCGCCTGCGGATGCTGCGCCAACAGACGCAGCAGTTCGACACCGGTGTAACCCGTGCCGCCGACGATACCGACCTTGACCATAAACCTGCCCTCAACGAACCCACTGGAAAGCCGTCGATAATAGGGGCCGCGCCGTTCGGCCACAACCGCCAAGGTGACGGGCACACGCCCAAGCCTCTACTATCGCGCCTACCGTGAACCTGGGAATAACTAAAAATGCTTTATCTATGGCTCAAAGCCTTTCACATCGTCAGTGTCGTCTGTTGGTTTGCCGGCCTGTTCTACTTGCCGCGCCTGTTCGTGTATCACGCGCAAAGTGAGGACGCCGTTAGCAAGGAACGCTTCAGCATCATGGAGCGCAAGCTGTACCGCGGCATCATGGGGCCCGCCATGGTGGCGACGCTGATCTTCGGCGGCTGGCTGATTAGCCTCAACCCCAGCGCCTACTTTGGCCAGGGTGGCTGGATGCACGCCAAGCTGACCCTGGTCGTGCTGCTGATCGGCTACCACCACATGTGCGGCGCGCAGGTAAAACGTTTCGCCCGTGGCGAAAACACCCGCAGCCATGTCTTTTATCGCTGGTTCAATGAGGTCCCGGTTCTGATATTGCTGGCTATCGTCATTTTGGTCGTTGTACGGCCGTTCTAATACCTATCAGTCACAATCACTTGGGGTACTTCCAATGTCGCTGCCCGCTCTGCTCGAACAACGCTTGCGCCTGCCTGTGGTGGCCGCACCTATGTTCCTGATTTCCAACCCGCAACTGGTGCTCGCCTGCTGCCGTAATGGCGTGGTGGGCAGTTTCCCGGCGTTGAACCAACGCGAAAGCAGCGGTTTCAAGGCCTGGCTGGAGGAAATCGAAGCCGGGTTGGCGCAGATGGAGAACCCCGCCCCCTACGCCGTCAACTTGATCGTGCACCACAGCAACCCGCGCCTGGAGGCCGACCTGGCGATCTGCATCGAGCACAAGGTGCCGATCATCATCACCAGCCTGGGGGCGGTGAAGGAGTTGGTAGACGCGGTACACAGCTACGGCGGCTTGGTGTTCCACGACGTCACTACCCGGCGCCACGCCGAGAAAGCCGCGCAAGCAGGCGTCGATGGCTTGATCGCCGTTGCCGCCGGGGCGGGTGGACATGCGGGCACCTGGAGCCCGTTTTCGTTGATTGCCGAGATCCGTCAGTTCTTCGACAAGACCTTGCTGCTGGCCGGGTGCCTGAACCACGGCCACGAAATTCTCGCCGCTCAAGTCCTGGGGGCGGACCTAGCCTACTTCGGCACGCGGTTTATCGGCACCACCGAAAGCCACGCGCCGGATGCCTACAAGGAGATGCTGCTCAGCTCAAAAGCTGCCGACATCGTGCACACCGCCGCCGTGTCTGGCGTGCCGGCCAGTTTCATGCGCCAGAGCCTGGAAAACGCCGGGTTCGACATGGCGGCCTTGCAGGGCAAGGGCGAGGTCAACTTCGGCTCTAAGCTCAAGCCCCTGAGCGATGAAGCCAAGGCTTGGAAAACCGTGTGGTCAGCAGGCCAGGGCGTGGGCGAAATCACCGACCTGCCCAGCGTCGATCAACTGGTTGCACGCCTGGACCAGGAATACCGCACCGCCCAGGCCCTGGCGGCCAAACTGCCGGAACGCTGGCCGCAGTAATCTGAAATGATTTTTCGGCCAGCCCAACTCGGCTGGCCTTAAACTCTGCGGCCCTTTCCTATCCCCAGACAAGGATGCCCTGCATGAGTGAAACCCGTTACCGGATCGTCTTCGATGGCAAACTGCTGAACGGCGTCGAGCCCACCACCGCCAAACTCAACCTGGCGCAGCTATTCAAAAGTGACCTCGCCGCCGTCGAAGACCTGTTCAACGGCACCCCGGTGGCACTCAAACGCGACCTCAGCCACGTGGATGCACTCTCCTACCTGGATGCGCTGCACAAAACCGGCATCGACCCGCGCATCGAAGCGCAAGAGCCGGAAGTTGAGGCGCCCATCGTTCCCGCCGCTGCGCTAACGCTCGCTACGGCACCTGCGCCAGTGGCAGACCCAGTACCGCCCTATGCGCCACCGCAACCGAGCATCGCCCCACGCACCGGCAAATACGATGAGCTCAAGGTATTCACCGTCCAGGGACGTATCGGGCGCCTGCGTTATCTGGCCTGGACCATGGCCGCGCTGCTGGTGGGTGTGCTTCCGCTACTCATCACCTCGTTCCTGTTCTCCACGGATCGCTTGATCGTGGGGACGCTGTTCGGCCTGCTGGTGCTCATCCCCTATGTCTTTGCGAACATCGCCATCAGCGTGAAACGCCTGCACGACCTCGGTTGGTCAGGGTGGCTGTGGCTGCTGAACTTTGTACCCGTTGTGGGCAGTTTTTTTCCGCTGGTGATTGCCGTGTTGCCGGGCAACGAAGGCGATAACCGCTACGGCCCACCACCGCCGGCGAACACGACATCGGTCAAAGTGCTCTGCCTGCTGTGGCTGGTGTTGCTCGCGCTGTTCATCCTGGTGGCCGTCACCGGCATTCTCGCCACGCTGCTGACGCTATAAAGCTGACCCTCGTTGCCACAGCAATCCGGCAATACACACCGGCGAACCTGTAGACTCTGCGCAGAATGAACACCCGCGGCCCCGCTGACATCACCGTCATCGGGGCCGCGCCGTTGCGATGGAGAATTGCATGACCCGTTACGCTCTGATCTCTGGCGCCTCCAGCGGCATAGGTCTGGCCATGGCCGAAGCGCTGGCAAGGCGCGGCCGTAACCTGCTTCTGGTGGCCCGCCAGCGTGACCCGTTGGAAGCCATCGCCACCGAGCTGACCCAGCGCTTTGGCGTGGAAGTGCTGTTCCGCGCCTGCGACCTGGGCGAGCCGCTGCGCTTGTCCGGTTTTTTGCTGGAGCTCGAAGAAGGCGACCGACAGATAGACCTGCTGGTCAATTGCGCCGGCATGGCCACCTGCGGCCCATTCCTGGCACAGGACTGGATGACCGAGCAAGACCTGATCGAAGTGAACATCCTGGCCACCACACGCATGTGCCACGCCCTCGGCAACGCCATGGCCCTGCAGGGCGGCGGGCAGATCCTCAATGTCGCCTCGCTGGCCGCGTTCGCGCCTGGGCCATGGATGAGCAGCTACAGCGCCAGCAAGGCGTATGTGCTGAGTTTTTCCGAAGGCCTGCGCGAAGAACTGAAAAAGTGCGCGGTAAAGGTTTCGGTACTGTGCCCCGGCCCTACCCGCACGGCGTTTTTTTGCAACGCGCAACTCGATGCCAGCAGGCTGGAAAGCCGCAATCGCCTGATGAGCCCCGAGGAAGTCGCGCTGTACACCGTGCGCGCCCTGGACAAGAACCGCGCCATCATCATCCCCGGGCGGCGCAACCGCTGGCTGGCGTTCCTGCCACGCCTCGGCCCGCGCTGGCTGACCCGCATCCTCACCGGCGCCGCCAACAAAGCCTGTTGCCCGCGGTAACAGGCTGGGCGCACGCCGGGCGCGTGGGTACACTCAACCCCGACTTTCACCATGGAGAGATAGCTGTGGATACTCTGTTCACCAAAATCATCAACCGGGAAATACCCGCGAAGATCATCTACGAAGACGACCAGGTCCTGGCCTTCCACGATATCGCGCCCCAGGCACCGGTCCACTTCCTGGTGATCCCGAAAAAACCGGTACGCACCCTCAACGACCTGACCGAAGACGATAAGGCCCTGGCCGGCCATATTCTGTTCACAGCTCAGCGCCTGGCCCTGGAATTGGGCTGCGAGGAAGGTTTTCGCGTCGTGATGAACTGCAACGAGCTAGGCGGCCAGACCGTGTACCACATCCATATGCACGTCCTCGGCCAGCGCCAGATGAACTGGCCACCGGGCTGATCCTCACCGCCCAAGCTCCCCGAGCCTGCCCTCACCGGCAGGCTCCCGCTCCTCAACGGCAATGACCCAGCGCAAACCTTCCCACGCCTACTGGGTTAAACTGCCCGCCGTGTTTCTTCCCGGAGGTCAGCATGACTACCCAACGTCACTACTCGCCCATTGACCGTCTCCTGCTCCAAGCCGATACCGCGATGCGCACCCTGCTGCCGTTCAGCGGCCAGCCGTACCGCCCATCGCCCGCCCTGTTGCAACCAGACGCCGCGATGAGCGACGAGGACACCCGCCACGTCGCCGGCCTGATGCGCATCAACCACACCGGCGAGGTCTGCGCCCAGGCGCTGTACCAAGGCCAGGCCCTCACCGCGAAACTGCCGCAGGTGCGTGCCGCCATGGAGCATGCCGCCGAGGAAGAGATCGATCACCTGGTCTGGTGCGAACAGCGCATCCGCCAACTGGGCAGCCATACCAGCATCCTCAACCCGCTGTTCTACGGCATGTCGTTCGGTATTGGCGCGGTGGCGGGGCTGATTAGCGACAAAGTCAGCCTGGGCTTCGTGGCCGCCACCGAGCACCAGGTGTGCAAGCACTTGAACGAACACCTGGAGCAATTACCGGCCGAAGATGAAAAATCCCGGGCCATCCTCGAACAGATGCGCATCGACGAAGAACACCACGCCGAAAGCGCCCTGGAGGCTGGCGGTTTCCGCTTCCCGGCACCGGTCAAGTTCGGCATGAGCCTGCTGGCCAAGGTCATGACCAAAAGCACCTATCGGATCTGATCCAGCGCTTTTACAGGCAAAAAAAGGGGCGCCACCAGGGCGCCCTTCTTTTTGCCTGGAGAAATCAGCTCGGCATATTGCGCGCGTAGAAGATTTCCAGCATTTCGTGCTTGACCCGCTCAGTCACCTGGGCGCGTTGTTCGGTGGACAAGTTGCTGGTGGCGTCGCCGAACAGGTAGTTGTCCAGCTCGAAGTCCTTGAGCAGCATCTTGGTGTGGAACATGTTCTCTTGATAAACATTCACGTCGGTCATCTGGTAGCCGTCGCGGGTGTCTTCGGAAAGGTAGTTCTGGATCGAGTTGATCTCGTGGTCGATGAAGTGCTTGCAACCTTCGACATCACGGGTAAAACCGCGCACGCGGTAGTCCACGGTGACAATGTCTGACTCGAACTGGTGAATCAGGAAGTTGAGCGCCTTAAGCGGTGAAATGACACCACAGGTCGACACGTCGATATCCACGCGGAACGTCGCGATACCGTCTACCGGGTGGATTTCCGGGTAGGTGTGAACCGTGATGTGGCTCTTGTCGAGGTGGGCCAGGATGATTTCTGGGATTGGCCCCGGAGACTCTTCAATCTGACTCTCGGTCGGGGTCACCGGCTCTTCGGAAATCAGGATGGTCACACTGGCGCCTTGGGGATCGTAATCCTGACGGGCGATGTTCAGGATGTTGGCACCAATGATATCGACAACTTCCGTGAGGATCTGCGTGAGGCGTTCTGCGTCGTACATCTGGTTGATGTATTCAACGTATGCCTGCTGGTCTTGCGGGGTTTCCGCATAGCAGATGTCATAGATGTTGAAGCTCAAGGTCTTTGTGAGGTTGTTGAACCCATGGAGCTTGAGTTTGCTTTTCACCGTTTAAAAACTCTCTATATGAACTGCGGCCCGGCCGCGTTATCAAGCATGCCCGTCAGATACTTGCGCAGTACCTGCGTAGGACGGTTAACACCTCTTCGCGATGGCGATTTTGGTTGTCTGTTCGGACCAGCGGCTTGCCCTGCGGCAATCACGGCCCTGAAAAAAGTGGCGCATTATGCAGACCTCAGCAAGTGACCGCCAGAGTCTGCACCGCATTTATGAAGCCTTGAGTGTCGATTCAGCCCAACTCGACGATCTCGTAGTCATGGCTGATGGCAACGCCGGCGGCCCCCAGCATGATCGACGCCGAGCAATACTTCTCGGCCGACAGCTCGATGGCACGCTTAACTTGGGCTTCCTTCAGCCCACGGCCCTTGACCACGAAATGCAGATGGATCTTGGTGAACACTTTCGGGTCTTCGCTCGCACGCTCGGCCTCGAGAAAGGCTTCGCAGCTTTCCACGGCTTGGCGGGATTTCTTGAGGATGCTAACCACGTCGAAGTTGCTGCAACCGCCCAGGCCCAGCAGCAGCATTTCCATGGGCCGCACGCCCAGGTTGCGGCCACCGCTTTCGGGCGGGCCGTCCATGACCACCACATGGCCACTGCCCGATTCGCCCAGGAACATGGCTTCCCCAGCCCATTGAATACGTGCCTTCATGGCCAAGACTCCACTGTAAAAAAAGGGTCGCCAGCTTAGCACAGGGCCCTGGAACGGCTGTGTTTTGCACCCGGCAGGAAGTTGCGGCGACGATAGATAAAATCCGATTCTTCTCAGAATGTGTCTGTTAAGCTGGCGCCAAATGAATGGCGCGCTTTCGACAACCTGTAATCTCTCGCCCTCAACAAAAAACAATTGAAACCACCGTGCAGTCTTTTCGGGATACAACCATGGTTGCTATTGCCCCAACCCCCAAGATTAAGAACCTCGACAAGCTGTTGATGCACTGTCAGCGCAAACGCTACCCGGCCAAGAGCAACATCATTTGCGCGGGCGATCGCTCGGACACCCTGTTCTTCCTTATAAAGGGCTCGGTAACGATCCTGATCGAAGACGAAGATGGCCGGGAGATGATTATTTCCTACCTCAACCCGGGGGATTTCTTCGGCGAGTTGGGTCTTTTTGAAGAGGCCGGCCATGAACAGACACGCAGCGCCTGGGTTCGGGCCAAGGTCGAGTGCGATGTGGCGGAAATCAGCTACAACAAGTTCCGCGAACTGTCGCAGCAAGACCCGGACATTCTCTATGTGCTCAGCGGCCAGATCGCCCAGCGCCTGCGCAACACCACGCGCAAGGTGGGCGACCTGGCTTTTTTCGACGTGACCGGGCGCGTGGCCCGTTGCCTGCTGGAGCTGTGCAAACAGCCCGACGCCATGACCCACCCTGACGGGATGCAGATCAAGGTGACCCGTCAGGAAATCGGGCGGATTGTCGGGTGCTCGCGGGAAATGGTCGGTCGCGTCCTCAAGGATCTGGAAGAGCGCAACCTGGTCAGCGTCAAAGGCAAAACCATGGTGGTGTTCGGTACCCGCTAGGCGGCCATCACCTGGGCCAGCATTTGCTGATAGAGCACCGCCAACCGCGCAAAGGCGTGGGGCGCGGCGAAGCGTTCGTGCAAGGCGATATGGCTTTGGGCGCGCACCCGTTGCTCTAGGCCACAGGCCTCATTGAAATCGTTGACCGCTGCTACCATCGCCTCGCGCTCGTCATCGAGCAACAACGCCCCATGCACCAACCCCACTGGACGTTGGCCGCCCTTGCTTTGGCGCCAGCGCTGCGCGGTGCCGACCATTTTCCGGCCTTCAAGGTTGACGTTGAAACGCCCGTCGCAAAAGGCCCCCTCGATCTCCCCCAACGACGCATCGCCGCCCAACTCCGCCAGCAGTTCGCAGATAGGGTCGCACAGGCGCCGATAAGCGGTTTCGATCCGCCCGTGGTCGCCTTCGCTGCGCGGCGGCGCGTAGACCAAAGCGATGTTGACCGTCGCCGCCGACTGCGGCACCGGCTCACCACCGGTTTCGCGCAGCAGCACCGGCCAGCCGTTGGCCGCCGATACCTCGCTGGCCGCTGCGAACCCGGGCAGGCGACTCAGCCGCCGGGGCATGACCAACGCCCGGTCGCTGGGCTGCCAGAACAACAGGCCACACGCCTGTTCGCCAGCGCACACGGCGGCCAATAGGTCCTGTTCAGCGAGCAGGCCGGCTTCGACGGTCAGGGCAAGGGGCTGGGTCATGGCGGTAAGTCCTGGGCAAGATGCAAAAAAACCGGCGGGGCCGGTTTTTTTGAAGGGTCGTCGATCAGTCGAGGGTGGAGCCGGTCACCGGCACGCCGCGTTCAGGGAAAAACAAACGCTGCAATTCGGCCCCCGGGCTTTGCGCGCGCATGAACGCCTCGCCCACCAGGAATGAGTACACATTACTGATTTCCATCAGTTCCACATCGGCGCGGTTGAGAATACCGCTCTCGGTAATTACCAGGCGATCACGGGGGATGCGCGGCAGCAAATCGAGGGTGGTTTCCAGGTTGACCTCAAAAGTGTGCAGGTTACGGTTGTTAACCCCCACCAGCGGCGTATCGAGGGTCTTGAGCGCACGCTCAAGCTCATCACCGTCGTGTACCTCGACCAGCACGTCGAGGCCGACGCTTTTGGCCACGGCCGCCAACTCAGCCATTTTCACGTCATCCAGGGCGGAAACGATCAACAGCACACAATCGGCGCCCAAGGCCCGGGCTTCGACGATCTGGTAAGGGTCGATCATGAAGTCCTTGCGGATCACTGGTAGGCTGCACGCGGCGCGCGCCTGTTGCAGGTACGCATCGGTGCCTTGGAAGTAATCCACGTCGGTCAGCACCGACAAGCAGGTCGCCCCACCCTTCTCATAGCTTTTAGCGATATCGGCCGGCACGAAGTCTTCGCGGATCACGCCCTTGCTGGGCGAGGCCTTCTTGATTTCGGCAATCACTGCCGGTTGCTTGAGCTTGGCTTGTTCCATCAAGGCCTTGGCGAAACCACGTGGGGCATCAGCGGCTTTTGCCAGGGTCTCCAACTCGGCCAGAGTGACGCGAGCACTGCGCTCGGCGACTTCCTCAACCTTGCGTGCGAGTATCTTTTCCAGAACCGTCGGCACACTCATCCTTCATTCTCCATGCGAAATACGGCGGTGAACGCGCCCAACTCTTCGAGCTTCTCCCGGGCCAGGCCGGTGTGCAGCGCATCATGAGCCAGGGCGACGCCCTCTCTGAGGCTGCTGGCATGGTCGGCGGCATAGAGCGCGGCACCGGCATTGAGCACGATCATTTCCGCGGCTTTCTGGCCGTTCTCGGTTTTACGACGCCCCAGGGCATCGCGGATCAGCTCCAGCGACGCCGCCGGGCTCTCCACCACCAGGCCGAACAGACTCTGGCTTTTTATACCCAGGTCCTCGGGCTGCACCCAGTATTCAGTTATGACGTCATCTTTCAGCTCGGCCACGAAGGTGGGCGCGGCGAGGCTGAATTCGTCCAGGCCATCCTGGGAGTGCACCACCAGCACATGCTTGCTGCCCAGGCGTTGCAAGACTTCAGCCAACGGCCGGCACAAAGCCTGGGTGAACACCCCGACCACCTGATGTTTCACGCCAGCCGGATTCGTAAGCGGGCCAAGCATGTTGAACAGGGTGCGCAGGCCCAAGTCGCGGCGCGGCGCGGCGGCGTGCTTCATTGCGCCATGATGGCATTGGGCGAACATGAAGCCGATGCCCACGTTATCGATGCAGCGTGCCACCTGCACCTGCGTCAGGTTCAGGTAGATCCCGGCCGCTTCCAGCAGGTCGGCGCTGCCGCTCTTGCCCGACACCGCACGGTTGCCGTGCTTGGCCACGGTGCAGCCAGCGGCCGCCACCACAAAGGAGGAGGCCGTGGACACGTTGAAGATGTTCGCACCGTCACCGCCGGTGCCCACCACATCGACCACACCGTCGAGGGTCTTGAGTTCGACCTTGTCCGCCAACTCGCGCATCACCGAGACCGCGCCGACGATTTCGTCGATGCTCTCGCTCTTCATGCGCATGGCCATCATAAAAGCGCCGATCTGGGCGTCGGAGCATTGCCCGGTCATGATTTCGCGCATCACATCGCGCATCTCATCGGTGCTCAGGTCCAGGTGGCCGACGATACGGCTCAGGGCAGTCTTGATATCCATGGAAAGTCCTTAGCGCGTGCCGCCGCTTTGCTTCAAAAAGTTGGCGAACAGTTCGTGGCCCTGCTCGGTAAGAATCGACTCGGGGTGAAATTGCACACCCTCGATGTTCAGCGTTTTGTGGCGCAAGCCCATGATCTCGTCGACGGTGCCGTCGTCGTGCTGGGTCCACGCGGTCACTTCCAGGCAATCAGGCAAGCTTTCGCGCTTGACGATCAGGGAGTGGTAACGGGTAACCGTCAGCGGATGGTTCAGGCCGGCGAACACACCCTTGTCCTCGTGAAATACCGGGCTAGTCTTACCGTGCATCACCTGTCGGGCACGGACTACATCGCCGCCAAAGGCCTGGCCAATAGACTGATGGCCCAGGCACACACCCAGTATTGGCAACTTGCCAGCAAAGTGCTTGATAGCTTCGATGGACACGCCCGCTTCGGTCGGGGTGCAGGGGCCCGGGGAGACAACGATGCGTTCAGGGTTGAGGGCTTGGATTTGAGCGATGGTCAGCTCGTCGTTGCGCACGACTTTTACCTCGGCACCCAATTCGCCCAGGTACTGCACAACGTTGTAGGTAAAGGAGTCGTAGTTGTCGATCATCAGCAACATGAAAATTTCAACCTCTTGAATTCACTGACTTTTAATACGGCCTTCGAAGGTTTGACCAGGTTGCGCAGCGCATTGGCGCCCGCTAGGACGGCATCAGCACAAGCGGCAGGTTCCACAGGTCAAGAAGGCAAATCGGTACAGGTCCGGCCAGGCCGGCAGAGAAAAGTTAGGCGCGCCAACGCCAGCGGGCGTGAGCCTTGACGATGAGCATCAAGAGGTTGTTGATGATTAACACGGAGGAAGTCTCGTTCATACGTTCCGGCACAGTAGCTTAGCTTGGCAGAGGGCGCAATAAGCCACAGGCCCGGCAGGGACAAACATCAATAGCAGCCATTAGCCATAGCTAAAACACAAACGCTTTTGGTACTGTCGTTTCGCTTACAACAACAATAAATAAACGGACTTGAACATGATTAAACAGACGTTGTTCGTACCCGTCGCGGGCGTCCTGCTCAGCATCGCTTGCGCCCAAGCCCTTGCCGCGCCCTCCCCTTATTCCAACTTCATTGTGTTTGGCGACAGCCTCAACGACGCCGGCCAGTTCGCCGACCCGGACGGCCCCGCCGGCTCGACCCAGCGCTACACCAACCGCGTCGGCCCGACCTATAAGGACGGCAGCGGTGAAGAGCGCAGCGCCAACTCGACGCAAATCCTGGGGGGCAAACTGGGGTTTTCCGCCGATGAACTGGCCGCCTCAACCTCCGCCATCCGCGCCAGCCAAGGCCAGGTAGATGGCAACAACTGGGCGGTAGGCGGCTACCGCACCGACCAGATTCTCGACTCGATCACCACCGTGTCCGACACCGGTGACAGAAGCCGCCCCGGCTACCTGGCGGGCAACAACCTGCGTGCCGACCCCAAGGCCCTGTACTACCTTTCCGGCGGCGGTAACGACTTTCTCCAGGGTCGCATCCTCAATGAGGAACAGGCCTACGCTGCGGCCGGGCGCCTGGCCGACAGCGCTCAAGCCCTGCAAACGGCCGGGGCCAAGTATGTGATGGTGTGGCTGCTGCCCGACCTGGGGCTGACCCCCGCCCTCAACGGCAGCGGCCTACAAGACTTCGGCACGCGCCTGAGCGGCGCCTTCAACCAGGAACTGGTGCAGCGCCTGACCAGTATCGATGCGCAAATCATCCCGCTTAACGTGCCGCTGATGCTCAAGGAAACCTTCGCCGACCCCGCACGCTTTGGCCTGGCCGCCGACCAGAACCTCAGCGCCACTTGCTTCAGCGGCAAGAGCTGCACCGAAAACGCGGTGTACGGCATCAACAGCGCCACGCCCGACCCAACGAAACTGATCTACAACGACTCGGTGCACCCCACCGAGGCCGGCCAACGCCTGATCGCCGACTACGCCTACTCGCTGCTGTCCGCACCGTGGGAAATCACTCTGCTACCGGAAATGGCCCAAGGCACGCTCCGCGCCCACCAGGACGAGTTGCGCAACCAATGGCAGGCCGACTGGGAAAACTGGCAAGGCGTGGGCCAATGGCGGGCGATGGTCGCCGCCGGTGGCCAGCATCTGGACATCGACAGCCAGAGCAGCGCCGCCAGCGCCGACGGCAGTGGTTACAACCTGACGGTGGGCGGCAGCTACCGCCTCAACGACGCCTGGCGCGTGGGCCTGGCCACCGGGTTCTACCGCCAGAGCCTGGAGGCGGGCAACCGCGATTCGGATTACAAACTCAACAGCTACCTGGGTACCGCGTTCGCGCAATTCCAGCAGAACCGCTGGTGGGCCGATGCCGCGCTGACCGCCGGGCACCTGGATTACGACAACCTCAAGCGCAAGTTCGACCTGGGCGTTGCCGCCGGCGGCGAGAAAGGCGACACCAAGGGCGACCTGTGGGCTTTCAGCACCCGCGCCGGTTATGACATCGCCCAGTCCGCCGCGAGCCCTTGGCATCTGTCGCCGTTCGTCAGCGCCGACTATGCGCGGGTGGAGGTGGACGGTTACTCGGAGAACGGCGCCAGCGCCACGGCCCTGACCTTCGATGACCAGACCCGCACCTCCAAGCGCCTGGGCGTTGGCTTGCAGGGTAAGTACCAGCTCACGCCACAAACCCTGGTATTTGGCGAAGTGGCCCACGAGCGGGAGTTCGAGGACGACACCCAGCACCTGAAAATCGCCCTCAACAGCCTGCCCGCCAACGACTTCACGCTCGAGGGCTACACCCCGCAAAGCGACTTGAACCGTTTGAGCCTGGGCGTCAGCCACAAACTGACCGCCGACCTGGCTCTGCGCGGCAGCTACAACCTGCGTAAGGACGATGACTTCACCCAACAGGGTGTGAGTGTGGGCGTAAGCCTGGATTTCTAAACGCCACTGCACACTCACTGTGGGAGCGGGCTTGCCCGCTCCCACACAAACGACGGCGAACCCTCACCCCTGCGGCGTTTGCTCGGCCAGGGCGACGGCGCGGAACATCGCGCGGCGTTTGTTCAGGGTTTCTTCCCATTCCAGCGCGGGCACCGAGTCGGCGACGATGCCGCCGCCGGCCTGCACATGCAGTTCACCGTCCTTGATAACCGCCGTGCGGATGGCGATGGCAGTGTCCATGTTGCCGTTCCAGGCGAAATACCCCACCGCTCCGCCGTACACGCCACGCTTGACCGGCTCCAGTTCGTCGATGATTTCCATCGCGCGGATTTTCGGCGCACCCGACAAGGTGCCTGCCGGCAGGATCGCCCGCAGCGCGTCCATCGCGCTCAGGCCTGCCTTGAGCTCGCCGGTGACGTTGGAGACGATGTGCATCACGTTGGAATAACGCTCGATGACCATTTTCTCGGTGAGTTTCACCGAGCCGATTTCCGAGACGCGCCCGGTGTCGTTACGGCCCAGGTCGATCAGCATCAGGTGTTCGGCGATTTCCTTGTCGTCGGACAGCAGGTCCTGTTCCAGCGCCAGGTCCGCTTCCTCGGTGGCGCCCCGTGGCCGGGTGCCGGCGATGGGGCGCACGGTAATCAGGTTGTCTTCGACCCGCACCAGCACTTCCGGGGAACTGCCGACCACATGGAAGTCGCCGAAGTTGAAAAAGTACATATAAGGCGTCGGGTTGAAGCAGCGCAGCGCCCGGTACAGGTCGATGGGCGCGGCCTTGAAGTCGATGGACATGCGTTGCGACGGCACCACCTGCATGCAGTCACCGGCCAGGATGTATTGCTTGATGGTCTCGACCGCGCGCTCGTAATCACCCTGGGTGAAACTGGAGCGGAACACCGGGTCTGCGGCGGGCGGGCGGCTCAGGTCCAAGCCCCGGCGCGGGGTGATGGGCTGGCGCAGTTTTTCCAGCAACGCGGCCAGGCTCGCCTGGCCCTGCTCGAAGGCGTTTTCCTGGGCCGGGTCGGCCAGCACGATGGCGTGCATCTTGCCCGCCAGGTTGTCGAACACCACCACCGCGTCGGACACCATCAGCAGAATGTCTGGCACGCCCAGCGGGTCCGGGTTCGGGCACTTGCCCAGGCGTTCTTCCACATAGCGCACGCAGTCGTAGCCGAAGTAACCCACCAAACCGCCATTGAAACGCGGCAGCCCGGCGATGGTCGGCACGTTGTAGCGCGCCTTGAACTGCTCGACGAAGGCCAGCGGATCGGCAACGTCGTGGCTTTCGACCTCGACGCCGTCCAGGGTCACGCTGACGTGGTGGTCGTGCACCCGTAACACCGTGCGGCAGGGCAGGCCGATGATCGAGTAGCGCCCCCATTTCTCGCCGCCCTGCACCGACTCCAGCAGGTAGGAGTTGGGCTGGTCGGCCAGTTTCAGGTAGATCGACAACGGCGTGTCGAAGTCAGCGAGGGTTTCGCAGGCAAGCGGGATACGGTTGTAGCCGGCAGCGGCCAAACGCAGGAATTCTTCGCGGATCATGGGGTGCCTCGTGGCAGGAGGGTCTAACGGTCAGGTGTGCAAAACGGGCCGGATGAACGGCCAGGCTCGAGTCAGGCGCGCCAACGCCAGCGGGCCAGGGCCTTGATAACTTTCATCCAGAGTTTGCGAGTGACCACCACGATGGGGTTTCCAGAACAGGGTTGGGCGACGTCGGGCAACGTTACCCCGGCGCCCGAGTCCAGGCAACCGGGAATTAGCCGGCGCAAGTCGTCGATCACCAGAGTCGGCGACTCTTCGGCAATCGGCCGCCCGTGGTTGTAGCCGTAGCTCAAGGCCACACACTTGACCCCCGCCGCTTTCGCCGCCAGCACGTCGCTGCGCGAATCGCCGACGAACAACGATTGCGAAGCAGGGACGTTGGCCATTTTCATCACGAAAAACAACGCCGCCGGGTCGGGCTTTTTTTGCGCCAGGGTGTCGCCGCCGATGATCCAGCGGAAGTACCGGCCGATCTTCATCTCGTCCAGCAACGGCGCGACGAAGCGCTCGGGCTTGTTGGTAATCAGGGCCATTTCCACGCCCTGCTTGTGCAGCCACTTGAGGGTGTCGCGCACGCCGGGGTAGACCACCGTCAGCTCATGGCCGTCGGCGTAGGCCTCCATGAAAATCTCCAGGGCATGCTCGGCTTCGACATCATCAACCTCACCATGCTCGATGCCCCCCGCCAACGCCCGGCGCACCAGCACCGGCGCACCGTTGCCGACCCACTGGCGCACCGCGTCGAGGCCGGCCGGGGCGCGGCCCATCTTGAGCAGCATGTGATCCACCGCCACCGCCAGGTCCGGGACCGAATCGATCAACGTGCCATCCAGATCGAACATCACCAGGCGCGGCAGGCTGCCGGGGAACAGCTGCTCAAAGCCGCTCATGGGCGGGCCAGAGCCAGTTCGGCGCGCATCTTGGCGATCACTTCACGGTAGTCCGGGGCATTGAAAATCGCCGAGCCGGCGACGAAGGTGTCGGCGCCCGCCGCAGCGATTTCACGGATGTTGCCGACGTTCACGCCGCCGTCGATTTCCAGGCGGATATCGCGCCCCGACGCATCGATCAGGGCGCGCGCCTCGCGCAGTTTATCCAGGGTCGCGGGGATGAACTTCTGCCCGCCGAAGCCTGGGTTGACGCTCATCAGCAAGATCATGTCGACCTTGTCCATCACGTATTTGAGCGAGTCGAGCGACGCCGCCGGGTTGAACACCAGCCCCGCCTTGCAGCCGCCTTCGCGGATCATTTGCAGGGAGCGGTCAACGTGGATGGTGGCATCCGGGTGGAAGGTGATGTAGGTCGCGCCAGCTTCGATGAAGTCGCCGATGATGCGGTCTACCGGCGAGACCATCAGGTGCGCGTCGATGGGCGCGGTGATGCCGTACTTGCGCAGCGCGGCGCACACCATCGGGCCGATGGTCAGGTTGGGGACGTAATGGTTGTCCATGACATCGAAGTGCACGATGTCGGCGCCAGCGGCGAGAATGTTGTCCACTTCCTCGCCCAGGCGAGCGAAATCGGCGGAGAGAATCGACGGAGCAATAGCGAAGGGCTGCATGACGCACCTTTTTTGAGCAGGATCACGGTGGCGCGCATTGTATACCTCATGCTTTGGCGTGCGCACGGCGATGATCGGTCCATGTGGGGGTGGACGATAGCTTGCCTGCCCGGGGTGTCCAGTGTGTTGTTCCAGATCATGGTCGAGGGATCACCGCAGGTTCCCTCTGTGGGAGCAACTGTCTTATCCCTACCCTTCGTCACCGCCACTGCGTGCCGCCATCGCGAGCAGGCGCGCTCCCACAGAGGAAAAATGAAAATCCCACCCGTACCACAGTTGAACTGTGGGAGCTGGCCTGCCCGCTCCTAAAGGGGCAACTACACCTGCGCCGTACGCAATTTCTCGCTGCGCCCACGCAGCCATTCCAGGGTCAGCAGCAGGATCACCGAGAAGGCGATCAGCATCGTCGCGGCGGCGGCGATGGTAGGGCTGAGGTTTTCGCGGATGCCACTGAACATCTGCCGCGGCAGGGTCGCTTGCTCGGGGCCAGCGAGGAACAGGGTCACCACCACTTCATCGAAGGAGGTGGCAAAGGCGAACAGCGCCCCGGAAATCACCCCCGGCGCGATCAGCGGCAGGGTCACCCGGCGGAACGCGGTGAGCGGCGAGGCGCCCAGGCTGGCCGCCGCTCGCACCAGGTTGTGGTTAAACCCCTGCAAGGTCGCCGACACGGTGATGATGACAAAGGGCACACCCAGCACCGCATGCACCACGATCAACGAGAAGAAGCTGTTGCCCAGGCCCAGCGGGGCGAAGAACAGGTAACTCGCCACGCCGATAATCACCACCGGCACCACCATCGGCGAAATCACCAGGGCCATCACCAGTGCCTTGCCGGGGAAGTCGCCACGGGTCAGGCCAATCGCCGCCAACGTGCCGAAGATCATGGCCAGCACCGTCGCCGCCGGGGCGACGATGATGCTGTTTTTCAGGGCGCGCATCCATTCGGCCGAGGCGAAGAAGTCCTGGTACCAGTGCAGGGAGAAACCCTGCAACGGGTACACCAGGAAACTGCCGGAGTTGAACGACAGCGGAATAATCACCAGCACCGGCAGGATCAGGAACAACAGGATCAGCCCGCAAAGAATGCGCAAGCTGTAGAACCACACCCGTTCGATGGGCGACATGTAGGGGCTCAGCATTTCATTCTCCTCAGGTTCAGCTCAGGCGCAGGCGACTGGCGCCCACCAACCAGCTGTAGATCAGGTACAACACGATGGTCGCCAGCAGCAACAGGCCGCCGAGCGCGGTCGCCATGCCCCAGTTGATGCTGGTGTTGGTGTAGAACGCGACGAAGTAGCTGACCATCTGATCGTTGGGGCTGCCCAGCAGCGCCGGGGTGATGTAGTAGCCGATAGCCAAGATGAACACCAACAGGCACCCGGCGCCCACACCGGCGTAGGTCTGTGGGAAGTACACCCGCCAGAAACTGGCGAACGGATGGCAACCCAGGGAAATCGCCGCGCGCATGTAGGTCGGGGAGATACCCTTCATCACGCTGTAGATCGGCAAAATCATGAACGGCAGCAGGATGTGCACCATCGAGATGTACACGCCGACCCGGTTGAACACCAACTCCAGGGGTTTATCGATCACCCCCATGGCCATCAATGCGCCATTTATCAGCCCGCCCGATTGCAGCAGCACGATCCACGCTGCCACTCGCACCAACACGGAGGTCCAGAACGGCAGCAGCACCAGGATCATCAACAGGTTGCTCTGGCGTGCCGGCAAGTTGGCCAGCAGGTAGGCCAGCGGATAGGCCAGCACCAGGCAGATGGCGGTAATCACCAGGCCCATCCAGAAGGTGCGCGCGAAGATATCCAGGTAAATCGCCTGGTCGGGCGTGGCCGGGGCCACTTCGCCGAGGTCGTCGATGCGGTGGTCCACCGCCGCCAACAGGTAGTACGGGGTCAGGCTGCTGGTGTTGCGGCGGATCGCCTGCCAGTAGGCCGGGTCGCCCCAGCGCTCATCCAGGGCTTCCATCGCATCTTTATACGAGGCCGGTGGCGTGGCGAACGGCAACGCCCGGGCGGTTTTGGTCAGCAGGCTGCGGTAGCCGGCCAACTCCATGTTCAGGCGCTTGGACAGATCGCCCAGGGTTTGATTCTTGCGTGCTTGCGCCAGGTCTTCGCTGGCAGCCTGGTACACCGCCTCGCCGGGCAAGCCACGGCCATCCCAACCGGCCACTGCCACCACGGTACGCGGTAAGCCGGCGACCACTTCCGGGTTGCCGACGCTTTTGTAGAGCAGCGCCACGATCGGCACCAGGAACACCAGCAACAGAAACAGCACCAATGGCGCGATCAGGGCCTGGGCCTTCCAGCGGTTAAGCCGCTCGGCCCGGGCCAGGCGCTGCTTGAGGTTGGGGCTGGTGACCTCGTTCAAGGGAACGGCGATGGCCATGGCGAACTCCACAAATCTTTGATCGTTGCCCAGGCGGACCGCCCGGGTATGGTTGGCTGCTTCGTCCCACTGTGGGCGCGAGCAGGGCTCGCTCCCACAGCAACACCCAAGCTTTAAGCGTTACTTAGCCGCCCAGGAGTTGAAGCGTTGCTCCAGTTGCTCGCCGTTGTCGGCCCAGAAGCTGACGTCGATCTGCACCTGGTTGGCGATGTTTTCCGGGGTGGTAGGCATGTCCTTGAGGATGTCCTTGTCCAGCAGCGGCACAGCCTGGGTGTTCGCCGGGCCGTAGGCGATGTTCTGCGAGTAGGTCTTCTGCTGCTGAGGCTGCACGGAGAAGGCGATGAATTTCTTCGCCGCGTCGGCGCGTTCCTTGCTCAGGCCACGGGGGATGGCCCAGGCGTCGAAGTCGTAGATGCCGCCGTTCCACACCACTTTCAGGTTGCTTTCCTTCTGTACCGCAGCGATCCGGCCGTTGTAGGCCGAGCTCATCACCACGTCACCGGAGGCCAGGTACTGCGGCGGCTGGGCGCCCGCTTCCCACCACTGGATGCTGGGCTTGAGTTCGTCGAGTTTCTTGAAGGCGCGGTCCTGGCCATCCTTGCCGGCCAGTACTTTGTAGACGTCCTTGGGCGCGACGCCGTCGGCCATCAGCGCGAATTCCAGGGTGTACTTAGCGCCTTTGCGCAGGCCACGTTTGCCCGGGAACTGCTTGGTGTCCCAGAAATCCGCCCAACTGGTGGGCGCGGTTTTCAGCTTGTCGGCGTTGTACGCCATCACCGTCGACCACACGAAGAAGCCCACGCCGCAAGGCTGGATCGCGCCTTTGACGAAGTCTTCGGCCTTGCCCGCCAGTGCTGGGTCCAGGGGCTCGAACATGTCTTCATCGCAACCGCGCGACAGCTCCGGCGACTCGACTTCCACTAGGTCCCACGACACGCTCTTGGTATCGACCATGGCCTTGACCTTGGCCATTTCGCCGTTGTACTCGCCGGCCACAATCTTGCCGTGGCCCGCCGCTTCCCAGGGTGCGTAGAAGGCTTTGACCTGCGCTGCCTTGTTCGCCCCGCCAAAGGACACCACGGTCAGGTCCGGGCCTGCCGCCATCGCGTGTGCCGCACCGATCATGCCCATGACCAGGGCGCTGAATTTCAGGGATCTCAACATTTATTGTTCTCTCCACGTGCAGGGTTGGGGGTAAAGCCTGTGGGCGATCAGTTCGCCTCTAGAAGTGGGTCGAGCGCGCGAACGTGCTCCACCTGCCAGCCAAGCGGAACCACATCGCCGACTGCCAGCGTCGGGTCCAGTTCGGCAATCGGTTGTTTCACGAAGAAGTCGGTCTTGCCGCAGACTTCCAAGCGAACGCGGACGTGGTCGCCCAAGTAGATGAACTCGGCCACCCGCCCGGAAAAACGGTTGGTGCAGCTGGCGCTGGCGCCGTTGAGGCTGACCCGCTCCGGGCGCACCGACAGGGTCACCGGCTCGCCAGGCTTGCCGACGTTCACCGCCAGCGCCTCGACCTTCTCGCCACGGCCCAGTTCGACCACGCAGCGCTCGCCGTCCTGGCTGTGCAAGCGGCCATTGAGGCGGTTGTTTTCGCCGATGAAGTTGGCGACGAAGGTGTTCTTGGGCTCTTCGTAGAGGGTGCGCGGGGCGGCGATCTGTTGGATTTCGCCCTGGTGGAACACCGCTACCCGGTCCGACATGGTCAGGGCTTCGCCCTGGTCGTGGGTCACGTACACCACGGTCAGGCCGAGGCGCTCGTGCAGGTGCTTGATTTCCATCTGCATGTGTTCGCGCAGTTGTTTGTCCAACGCGCCGAGGGGTTCGTCCATCAGCACCAGTTGCGGCTCGAACACCAACGCCCGGGCCAGTGCAACCCGCTGCTGCTGGCCACCGGAGAGTTGCGCCGGGTAGCGCTGGGCGAAGGCATCGAGTTGCACCATGCTCAGCACCCGTTTGACCCGCTCGCTGGTGTCGGTCTTGTTGAAACCGCGCACCGACAGTGGGAACGCCAGGTTCTCGGCCACGGTCATGTGGGGGAACAGCGCGTAGTTCTGGAACACCATGCCGATATCGCGCTTGTGCGGCGGCACGTTGTTGATGGCGCGCCCGGCGAGCTGGATCTCGCCGCTGGTGGGCGTCTCGAACCCGGCCAACATCATCAGGCTGGTGGTTTTGCCCGACCCCGAAGGCCCGAGCAGGGTGAGGAACTCGCCCTTGCGGATTTCCAGGTTGAGGTCTTTGACGATCAGGTTCTCGCCGTCATAGCTCTTTTGCACGCCACGAAAGCTGACCAGCACGTCATTGGCCACAGCGCTTGAATCGACCTCGCTCATACCCGCACCTTTTGTTCTTGATCGTTGGGACTGCCATGGACCCAGACTAGAGGAGGCGCAAACACCGGCAAATCGGGGCGTAGGAGAGATTCGCCTAGGCCCTATGGAAATTTCAGTGTAGGGAACGCCCTACACGGATGGCGGGATTAGGTAAGAGCAGACGCACGTATTGAGCGGCAAGCTGCAAGCGCGGGGGGTTGGGGGATGTCGCAAATGGATAACTGAGAGATTTTTTGTGGGAGCGAGCCTGCTGGCGATGGCGTCCTCAGCCCACCTGCTATCTACAGCAGCTTGTGTTCCATGGCGTACTTCACCAGTTCGGCCAGGGAGGTGATGTTGAGTTTCTGCATCAACCGCGCCTTGTGGGTACTGATGGTCTTGCTGCTCAGGGCCAGTTGCTGGGCGATGTCGTTGACGTTGGCGCCCTGGGCCAGGCGCTCGAACACCGAGAATTCGCGCTCGGACAACAACGAATGCAGGGGCCGCGAGTCCGTCAGGCCCACCTCGAAAACCATGCGGTCGGCCAGATCCGGGTCGATGTAGCGCCCGCCCGCCGCCACCTTGCGGATGGCCGTGAGCAGCAGCGCCGGGTCGCTGTCCTTGGTGGCGTACCCGGCCGCGCCCACCTTCAACGCCCGCGCGGCCATTTGCGCTTCGTCGTGCATGGACAACACCAGGATCGCCGGCGGGTTGTTCAGCGCACGGATCCGCGGGATCGCCTCCAAGCCATTGACGCCGGGCATGGAGATATCCAGCAGCACCACTTCGCAGGGCACGTGGCGTAGGGTTTCGAGCAACTGCTCGCCATTGCTCGCCTCCCCCACCACCAGCAAGTCCTTGGCCAGGCCAATCAACTGCTTGATGCCCTCACGCACGATGGTGTGGTCTTCGGCTACCAGTACACGGATCACAGGGGTTTCCTTTTATTGGTCTGATGGCGAGTACCGCTTCGTAGGGGAGATGAGCGGCTGTGGGGGCACCTACCCATCCACCGGCACCCGCACACTCAAGGTCGTACCCTCCCCCGGTTCGCTGTCCAGGTTCAGGCTACCGCCCATAATCAGCACCCGTTCGCGCATACCTACCACACCAAAAGATGTTGGCCTACCGAGAGGGGCGATGAATCCTACGCCGTCATCGCTGACGCAGAGGCACAAATCACCACCCTCCAGGGTCAATGTCAATTCGACAGTATGCGCTTGAGCGTGGCGCATGACGTTGGTCAATGCCTCCTGAAGGATGCGGAACAAGCCAATGGCCTTGGCGTCGCTGAGGGCCGGCAGGTTGTCCGGCACCTGCACCAGGCACGGGATCTGGGTGCGCGCCTCGAACCGGCGCGCCTGCCATTCAATGGCCGAAGCGATCCCGGCATCGAGGATCGGTGGGCGCAGCGCCGTGGCCACGTCGCGCACCAGTTGGAAGAGCTGGGCGATCAGGCGTTTCATGCTGTTGAGGCGTTCGTGTAGCCCCGGGTCGAGCTGGGCGTAGGCCAGTTCGCACATGGAGGTTTCCAGCTTCAGCACGGTGAGCATCTGCCCCAGTTCGTCGTGCACTTCCCGGGCGATCCGGGCTTTTTCTTCTTCGCGCACGCTCTCCAGGTGCGCCGACAACTCGCGCAATTGCTCGCGGGAGCTGGCCAGCTCCAGCTCGATGCGCTTGCTCTCGCTGATGTCCCAGACGATGCCGTCCCACACCACCGCGCCATCCTCCAGGCGCCGGGTGATGGCCTTGATCTCGGCCCAGCGCTGGCCGCCCTGGCGGGTGACGATACGGCCCTGCCACGACCAGTCGCTGTCGGTGTCCAGGGCCTGGTCCTGGGTGCGGTGATAACTGGCCTTGTCGTCGGGGTGGACGAGGCTGCGCAAGCCCATGTCGCGATGGCGCAGCACGGCCGGCGAGTAACCCACCAGGCTCTCGCTGCCTTCGCTGATGTAGGCAAAGTCGATCTGGCCGGTCACCGGCGCCCGCTCCAGGCGGAACACCAACCCCGGCACGTTCGCCGCGATGCCTTGCAGCCGCGCGTCGCTCTCCTGCAACGCGGCGAGGGCGCGGCGGCGCTCGGTGACGTCGTTGAGGTACACCACCAGGTATTCGCCGCCGCCAAAGCGCAAGAAACTCAGGGAAACGTCCGCCGGCAGAATGCTGCCATCGGCGCGCACGCAGTTGCTCTCAAAGGTTTGCGGCCCGTCCTCGCTGGCGCGGGCGCGCTTCCACAGGGTCAACCAGCGGTCCATGTGCAGGCCCGGCTCAAAGTCGATCAGCGGCCGGTCGATCACACCGCCGTCGGGGTAGCCGAGCATGGTTTGCGCCGCCCGGTTGGCGTAGCGCACGTGGCTGTCCCAATTGACCCAGAGGATGCCCACGGTGCTTTGGTCGATGGAAAACTGGGTCAGGCGCAGCGCTTCTTCGCTGGCCTCGCGCTGGGCAATATCGGCCTTGGCCGCCAGCAGGCGTTGCTCCAGGCTGTGCTGCTGGCGCCGCTGCCACGTCACGATGGCCATGCAGCTGAGCAGCAACGCCCCCAGCAACAGGCACAGGTTCTGCCAAAACCCGCGGGATTCGGTCAGGCGCGGGTACTTGGGTTGCAGCCAGCGGTTGTGCAGTTGCTCCAGGTTGCGCGCAGGGATGGCGTGCAGTGCGCTTTCGACAACCGCCGAGAGCTGCGGCCAGTCGCGGCGCGTGGCGATACGCAGCAACTGCGGCAAACCGATATCACCGACCACCGCCAACCCGGCGAACTCCGGCTCCACCGACAGGCGGCTGAGCTGCGCCTCGTCCACCACCGCGTAGCGCGCCTGCTGGCTAAGCAGCAGTTGCAGGGCCTGGCGCTCCAGCGGCACGCCTTGCAGGTTGAGGTGGCTGTAGGTGGTGCGCAAATAGTCGGCCACGGTGCTGGGCATGCGCACGGCGACGCGGGCCTGGTTGTCGAGTTTCTCCAGCTCCACCGCGCCGGCGCCCTTGCCCTCGCTGACGATCAACTGCGCCACACGCATGTAGGGGTCGGAAAAATGCCACAAACGCAGGCCCGCCGGGGTCTGGCTTAGGCCCGGGGCGAGGTCGATTTCGCCGTTGCGCACCGCCGCGTCCAGTTGCGCCTGGTCGTTGAAGTTGCGCCAGGTAAGTTCCACCTCCAGGGACTTGGCCAGCCACTGCATCAGTTCCACGTTGGCCCCGGACAGGCGTTGCAGGCGCCGGTCGAATTGCGCGTAAGGCGCTTGCAGCACCACGCCCACGCGCAGCTCGCGGTGCTCGGCCAGCCATTGGCGCTGCTCGGCATTCAACGGCGCCAACGCCACGGGTGGCTCGGGCGCGGCCCACGCCATCAAGGGAAAAACAAAACAGCCGATAACCCAAAGGCAGCAATAACGCATCATCTGAACGCTCGCACACTGACAAATACTGACCAACCCATTAGGCTGCCGGGAATATTTCTGGCCTGGAAAATCCGATGCCCCCTGTCTACCGCTCGGCACTGCCAGCATTGTGCCTGTCGCTGATCCTGCCCTGTGCCTTTTCCGTGCAGGCCGCCGACCCAGCGCCCGCCGCCACGGAAAAACCCGTCGAAGAACCAGCCCCCCAGCGCCAGCCGCTGCTAGAGCGTAGTCAGGAAGATGCCGCCGCACTTGAGCGAATTATTCCCGCCCAGGAGCAGCAACAGCTACAAACCGGTAGCGATACTTTCCTGGCCCTGTGGAAACCGGCCAACGCCGGCGAGCCCAAGGGCGCGGTGATTATCGTCCCAGGCGCGGGCGAAACGGCTGACTGGCCGCAAGTTATCGGCCCTTTGCGCACCAAATTGCCCGATGCCGCGTGGAGCAGCCTGAGCCTGACCCTGCCTGACCTGTTGAGCAACGCCAGCCAAGCCCGGGTGGTAGAAGCCGCCCCGCCCGCCGTAAGCGCCGACACCAGCAGCAAGGACGCTGCCACCGCGCCGCCCATCGAACAGGCTGCCGGCGGTGAAGCGCCCCTGGCTGACAGCCCCGAACCGGTCACCGACACGATCAAGGCCGACGCCGAGCGCATCTTCGCCCGCATCGACGCCGCCATCGCCTACGCCGAGCAGCAAAACGCCCGCAGCATCGTGCTACTGGGCCACGGCACCGGCGCCTATTGGGCGGCCCGCTACCTGAGCGAAAAACAACCGCCGCAAATCGAAAAACTGCTGATGATCGCCGCCAAGGCCCCGATCAACGCCCAGCCGCCTCTGGTCGAGCTGACCCCAACCCTGAAAGTAGCCATCGCCGATATTTTCTACAAAGACACCGAGCTGGCGCGCAGCGCCGCCCGGGAACGCGCCCAGGCCAGCAAGCGCAGCAAGTCCGCGAACTTCAAGCAGATCACCCTCAAGACCCTGCCCGGCAACAGCACCGCCGAACAGGAACAACTGTTCCGCCGGGTGCGGGGTTGGTTGAGCCCGCAGCCAACGCAAGGTTGATTCAAAACACGGTGGGAAACTGTCTTGCCACTGCCAGTGCCGCTATCGCGAGCAGGCTCGTTCCCACAGAGGAAAATGAACATCCCATCTACACGTGGGAGCCGGCCTTGCCCGCGATAAGGCCGGCACAGCCAAGCCCAACCACCGCTATCGCGAGCGGGCTCCCACACACACTCGCGCGCACCTGACCTACCGAAAATCCCGGCGCTGGCGAATCATCGTATAGGCGCTGTGCAAGTCGCGGGTTTTCTCCGTCGCCTCGCGCACTTGCTGCGCCGTGGCGCCGGTGCCGGCGACCTTGTCCGGGTGATGGCGGCTGAGCAGGCGCCGGTAGGCGCGTTTGATCTGCGCAGGCTCAGTGGTGGAGGTTACGCCCAGCAGGCGCAACGCCTCCTGATAAGTCCCGGTACTGTGGGTAAGCGGTTTGCGCTGCGGGTCGTATTCACTGGCCAGCGCCTGCACCTGCTGCGGCGTCCAGCCCAGCCACTTGCCCCACGCCGCGATCAACTCACGCTCGGCGGCGCCCACCCGGCCATCGGCCCAAACCATGCGCCAACACGCGCGCAACACGCCCTCGGCCGCGTGGGGCTGGGCCCGCAAGTGGCGCAGATAGCCTCGCAGGCGATCCCCTCCAGCCTTGCCGCGATTGAACGCCGCAATAGCACGCTTCTGCGCCGGCTCGCTCAGGCTCAGGGCGCGCATTTCCTGGCGTGCCTGCTGGATATGGCCATCGACGACCTGGCCGTCACTCTTGGCCAAACGCCCCAGCAACACGAACAACAATTCGTCATTGCGCAGCGCCGGGCGCCCGCCCAACCGCTCGCGCACATGGGCCCAACTGTGCAGTTGCAGGCGCCGGTCCAGCGCCTGCCCCAATAAAGCGCCCAACATGGCCCCCGGAATGCTGGCAATGGCAAAACCCGCTCCGGCTCCAATCAGAGTCCCTGGCCACAACATCTCAGCGCCTCGCTTGCAGCAGGAGTTCAGCCTGGGCCAAACGTTCAGGCGTGCCCACATCCACCCATTGGCCTTGCAGGTGTTCGCCACTCACCAGGCCCTGGGCCATGGCGCTGCGCAACAGCGGCGCCAGCTTGAACGGCCCAGCCTCGCAACCGGCGAACAAGCGCGGGTGGAGCACCGAAATGCCGCTGAAGGTCAGCGCGGTCGAGCCCGGTGTAGCGTCGTGGATGCGGCCGTTTTCCAGGCAGAAGTCACCGCCGCTGGGGTGATGGGGCGGGTTGTCCACCATCACCAAGTGCGCCAACCCTTGCAGCGGCCGACGCAGGGCGCGCAAGTCGTAGTCGGTCCAGATATCGCCGTTGACCACCGCGAACGGCTCATCGCCCAACAGCGCCAAGGCGCGGAAAATCCCACCGCCGGTTTCCAGCGGCTCACCTTCGGGGGAATAGCGGATGCTCAAGCCCAAGCGCTGGCCATCGCCCAGGTAGTCTTCGATTTGCTGGCCGAGCCAGGCGTGGTTAATCACGATTTCGCGAAAGCCCGCCGCCGCCAGCGCCCGCAGGTGATGCTCGATCAACGGCACGCCGCCCAACGGGATCAGCGGCTTGGGCGTGGTCAGGGTCAAGGGCCGCATGCGCTCGCCCTTGCCCGCCGCCAGGATCATCGCCTTCATCGCGCCGCTCCAGCGCGCAGGCTCGCGAGCAACTCACCCAGTTGCGCCAGCTCCGGCCGGCGGGCCAGCACCGCTTCTATATAAGAGAAGAAGCGCGGCACATCCGCCAGGTAGCGCGGCTTGCCGTCGCGGTGGCAGATGCGGGCAAAAATGCCGATCACTTTCAAATGGCGTTGCACGCCCATCAGGTCGCTGGCCCGCAGGAAATCATCAAACTGCGCCTGCACCGCAATGCCCAGGTTGGCGGCCTGCTGCCAGTAATCCTTGAGCCAGCCTTCCACCCGCGCCTGGGGCCAACTGAGAAAGGCGTCCTTGAACAGGCACGTCACGTCGTAAGTCACCGGGCCGTAGACCGCGTCCTGAAAATCCAGCACCCCCGGGTTGGGTTCGCTCAGCATCAGGTTGCGCGGCATAAAGTCGCGGTGCACCAGAACCTTGGGCTGGGCCAGGGCGCTGTCGATCAGCAGGTCACTGGCCTCTTGCCACAAGGCCTGCTGACGCGCATCGAACACCACGCCCAGCTCGCGCTTGACGTACCACTCGGGGAATAACTCCAACTCCCGGCGCAACAACGCCACGTCGTAACTGGGCAGCGGCTCGTCCATCGGCAACTGCTGCAAGGCCAGCAACGCCTGCAAGGCATCCTTGAACAGCGCATCGGCATTTTCGCCGTCGATCACATCCAGGTAGGTCTGGTTGCCCAGGTCATTGAGCAAAAGAAAACCGCGCGCCAGGTCTTGGGCGTAAATTTTCGGCACGTTAATGCCCGATTTCGCCAACATCGCGGCGATATCCACGAAGGGTTTGCAGTTTTCCTGGGGCGGCGGCGCGTCCATGACCACAAAGCTGCGGCCCTCGCCTTGCCAACGGAAATAACGGCGAAAACTCGCGTCGCTGCTGGCCGCGGTCAACGTGGCCGGGGGCACGGCACCCCAACCTTGGGCGCTGAACAACATTGCCAACTGCTCATCGAGCCAAACTTTCAGGTGTTGCAAGCGTACATCTTGGTCAGGCATTACAAGGGTCTCCGACGGCGCTAGCCGTCAAGCGGGTCATGCTTTATTATCCAGCATCTTTTTCAGACCATCGAGAGGCGTGCGGCCCACACCGCGGGCAGATGGCACGCAGGAAGCCCGGACTAATAAGATGGCATTGAAATCCCCCGCGTTTCGTAAAAAATTTCCGTTGTTGGTTACCGGCAGTCTGCTGGCCCTGCAACCTCTAGCCACTTCGTTCGTGGTCGCCGCGGAACAGTATGACTGCTCAGTCTCTGCTTCGGGTGCCTGGGACTGCGCGCCTAAAGCTCCAGCGGCTCAACTGCCGCCGCGCCCCGTGCATGACGGTGCCGCGCTCAGTTCGGGCGGCGACAGCCCGGCCGGCACCAGCAGCGGTGGCGAAACCGCCGCCCAAACTACGCTGGTTACCGAAGCCAAAGGCCGCGGCCTTAAGTCGCGCAGTGCCGACTACAGCCACCTGGACTGGGTCCCGCGTGAACAACTGACCGCCGCGCAACTGGCCGAGACCGGTCCTTATTGCTCTGGTTCCTATATCGAACCGATTCGTCCTGGCATGAATGACAAGACGAATAAAAGTGATGCCCCGACCTTCATCGGCGCCAAGGCATCGCGTTACGAGCAGGAACAACAGGTCGCGACCCTGGCCGGTGACGTCGTCATGCGCCAGGGCAGCATGCAGGTGGAGGCCGACGAGGCCAACCTGTATCAGGCCGAAAACCGTGGTGAACTCAACGGCAACGTGCGCGTCCGTGACAACGGTGCCCTGCTGGTGGGCGACCACGCCGACATCCAGCTCGACACCGGCGAAGCCAAGGTCGACAACGCCGAGTACGTGCTGCACAAGTCGCGTATCCGCGGCAGCGCGCTGTACGCCAAGCGTGCCGAGAACGCGATCATCCGCCTCAAGGATGGTACGTACACCTCGTGCGAACCCAACAGCAACGCCTGGCAGCTCAAAGGCAACAACATCACCCTGAACCCGGCCACTGGCTTCGGCACCGCGACCAACGTCACGCTGCGCGTCAAGGACATCCCGGTTCTGTACACCCCGTACATCTACTTCCCGATCGATGACCGTCGCCAGTCCGGCTTCCTGCCGCCGACCATCGGCAGCGGCAGCGACACGGGCTTTATGCTCGTCACGCCGTACTACTTCAACATCGCGCCCAACTACGATGCCACGTTGTACCCGCGCTACATGAGCAAACGCGGCCTGTTGATGGAAGGCGAATTCCGCTACCTGACCAAAAGCAGCGAAGGTCAGTTCGGCGCCGCGTACCTCAACGACGACAACGACGACCGCAAGAAGCAGTCCGACTCCGAGAAGACCCGCTACCTGCTCAACTGGCAGCACAAGGGTGGTCTTGATTCGCGCGTCATGACCGAGGTCGATTACACCAAGATCAGCGACCCGTACTACTTCCAGGACCTGCAAAGCGATCAGATCGGCGTAGACAGCCGTACCTTTATCAACCAGCAAGGCGCCGTGACCTACCGTGGCGACAATTACGCCGCCCGGATCAACGCCCAGGCCTACGAGTTGGCGACGGTTTCCAACATCACGCCGTACAACCGCTTGCCGCAGATCACCTTCAATGGTGCGCTGCCCTATCACCCGAGCGGGTTGAACTTTGCCTACAACACGGAAATCGTGCGGTTTGATCGTGATCTTCAGAACGGCACTTACTTTGATGAAAACGGCGGCCCATTTAACGCTGTAACTGGCGAAGCCATTGGCGCACCGCGTATCGATCGAAACGTGCGCGGCTTGGCACGCGCCAACGGCACACGTCTGGACCTGGAGCCGACCGTCAGCCTGCCGCTGAACTGGTCCTATGGCTTCATCAAACCTGCACTCAAGTACAAGTACACCCAGTACGACCTGGATCTAGACGGCACCGGCAAAGGCCAGGTTGCAGCACAAAATGCTGAAGGCGACCGCCTCAACGGCACCTACAGCAGCAACCAGAACCGTGGCGTACCTATCGCCAGTGTGGACAGCGGCCTGTACTTCGACCGCAGCACCCAGTGGTTCGGCAAGAACTATCGCCAAACCCTAGAGCCTCGCCTGTTCTACCTCTATGTGCCTGAGGAAGACCAAAGCGACATACCTGTCTTCGACACCAGCGAAAGCACCTTCAACTACGCCTCGCTGTTCCGTGACAACCGTTTCACCGGTTCCGACCGTGTGGGCGATGAGAACAAGCTGTCCCTGGGCGTAACCAACCGCTGGATCGAAGACAACGGCTTTGAGCGCCAGCGCATCAGCATCGGCCAGGCCCTGTACTTCAAGGACCGCGAAGTTCAATTGCCAGGTGTCGATTTCAAGGATCGTGCCGACGCACAGTCCAACGTCTCGCCTTACGCACTGGAATACGAGTTCCGCTTCAACCGCGACTGGCGCACCACCGCCGACTACAACTGGGACCCGGATAGCGGCAGCCCACGTTCCGGCAGCGCGATGTTCCACTACCAGCCGGAAGACAACCCGAACAAGGTCATCAACGCCGGTTATCGCTATCGCAACGACCAGATCCGCTATGACCAGAACAGCGGTACCTGGAAGTTTGGCGGCGACTACGGCACACCTGGCACTGCAGGCTATGTGAAGGACTACTACAAGATCCAACAGCACGACTTCTCGGTGATCTGGCCGATCGTGCCGCAGTGGAACGCCATCAGCCGCTGGCAGTATGACTACAACCGCAACCGTACCCTGGAAGCCTTCGGTGGTTTCGAGTACGACAACTGCTGCTGGAAACTGCGCCTGATTAGCCGTTACTGGGTCAAGTACGACGAATTCAGCCAGGAAGCCCCGGAAAACGAACGTGGCGACCATGGCATCTTCCTCCAAATTGTTCTCAAGGGACTCGGCGGCGTGACCGGCGCCAAAGTAGAGAGCTTCCTCGACCAAGGCATCCAAGGTTATCGTGAACGTGAAGACCAAGCTTTCTGATTCTCTGCGCCCGCTGATGCTGGGCGCGCTGTTCCTGGGCACGGCCGCCAACGCCGCCGTGCAGTCCATCGACAGAGTCGTGGCCATCGTCGACAACGACGTGGTGATGCAGAGCCAACTGGACCAGCGTGTCCACGAAGTGCAGCAAACCATCGCCAAGCGCGGTGCCGGCCTGCCGCCTCCGGGCGTGTTGGACCAGCAAGTGCTGGAGCGCCTGATCGTCGAAAACCTGCAACTGCAGATCGGCGAACGCTCCGGCATCCGCATCACCGACGAAGAACTGAACCAGGCCATCGGCACCATCGCTCAGCGCAACAACATGAGCGTCGAGCAGTTCCGCGCCGCACTGGCCCGCGACGGTCTGTCTTATGAAGACGCCCGCGACCAGGTGCGCCGCGAGATGATTATCAGCCGTGTGCGCCAGCGCCGCGTGGCTGAGCGTGTGCAGGTCACCGAACAGGAAGTGAAGAACTTCCTCGCCTCGGACCTGGGCAAGATGCAGCTCTCCGAAGAGTTCCGCCTGGCCAACATCCTCATCCCGACACCAGAAAGCGCCAACTCCGAAGCCATTCAGGCCGCAGCACGCCAGGCTGGCGACGTGTATCAGCAACTCAAGCAAGGCGCTGACTTTGGTCAGTTGGCCATTGCTAAGTCCGCCAGTGAAACCGCGCTGGAAGGCGGCGATATGGGCTGGCGCAAGGCCGCACAATTGCCACCGCCGTTCGACCGCATGCTCAGCACCATGGCCGTGGGCGACGTGACCGAGCCGATGCGCACACCGGGCGGTTTCATCATCCTGAAGATCCTCGACAAGCGTGGCGGTGAAGCTCAGGTCCGTGACGAAGTGCATGTGCGCCACATCCTGATTAAACCGAGCGAAATCCGCAGCGAAGAAGAAACCAAGCGCCTGACGCAGAAGCTCTACGACCGCATCGTAGCGGGCGAAGACTTCACCGAACTGGCGAAGAACTTCTCCGAAGACCCGGGTTCTGCGTTGCACGGCGGCGATCTCAACTGGATCGACCCCAACGCCCTGGTGCCCGAGTTCCGCGAAGTGATGGCCAAGACCCCGCAAGGTCAGCTGTCCAAGCCGTTCAAGAGCCCTTATGGCTGGCACGTCCTGGAAGTCCTTGGCCGCCGCGCCACCGACAGCACCAACCAGGCCCGCGAGCAGCAAGCGATGACCGTGCTGCGTAACCGCAAATACGACGAAGAGCTGCAAACCTGGCTGCGCCAGATCCGCGACGAAGCCTACGTTGAAATCAAACTGCCTGGCGCCGACCAGGCGCAGCAGTGAAACCCAAGCGTTTCGCGCTGACACCCGGCGAGCCGGCGGGCATTGGTCCAGACCTGTGCCTGTTGCTCGCCTCGCAACCCCAGCCACATCCCCTGATCGCCATCACCAGCCGCGACCTGCTCCTTGAGCGGGCCGCGCAACTGGGCGTGGTTGTCGATTTACTGCCCGTCGCACCGGGCAACTGGCCCGACAGCCCTGCCCCCGCCAACAGCCTCTATGTGTGGGACACCCCGCTACAGGCCAAGGTCGTGGCCGGACAGCTGAACCAAGCCAACGCAGCGTTCGTCCTCGAAACCCTGACACGTGCAGCCCAAGGCTGCGTCGATGGGTATTTCGCAGCGATGATTACGGCGCCCGTGCACAAAGGCGTTATTAATGAAGCGGGCATCCCGTTTTCCGGCCACACAGAGTTCCTCGCCGACCTGACCCACACTGAGCAAGTGGTGATGATGCTGGCGACCCACGGTTTGCGTGTGGCGCTGGTGACCACTCACCTGCCCCTGCGCCAGGTGGCCGATGCGATCACCGCGCAGCGCCTGGAGCGGGTCACGCGGATTCTGCACACCGACCTGCAACAAAAATTCGGCATTGCCCGGCCACGTATCCTGGTCTGCGGGCTCAACCCCCATGCCGGTGAAGGTGGACACCTGGGCCATGAAGAAATCGACATCATCGAACCCACCCTGGAGCGTCTGCGCACCGAAGGTATGGACCTGCGCGGTCCCCTGCCCGCCGACACTCTGTTTACCCCCAAATATCTGGAGCACTGCGACGCAGTGCTGGCGATGTACCACGACCAGGGCCTGCCCGTACTGAAATACAAAGGTTTCGGCGCGGCAGTCAACGTGACCCTCGGCCTGCCGATCATCCGCACCTCAGTCGACCACGGCACTGCCCTGGATCTGGCCGGCAGCGGCAAAATCGACACCGGCAGCCTGAAAGTCGCCCTGCAAACCGCCTACCAGATGGCCGAGACTTGTTTATGACCGAGCACTACCAACACCGGGCGCGCAAGCGCTTTGGCCAGAACTTCCTGCACGATGCCGGCGTTATCGACCGCATTTTGCGGGCCATCAACGCCAAACCCGACAATCGCCTGCTGGAAATCGGCCCGGGCCAGGGTGCCTTGACCGAAGGCCTGCTCAACAGCGGCGGCCAGCTTGATGTGGTGGAACTGGACAAAGACCTGATCCCGATCCTCAACCAGCAGTTCGCCGGCAAAAGCAATTTCAACCTGCACCAGGGCGATGCGCTGAAGTTCGACTTCACCAGCCTCAACGCCGCGCCCGGCAGCCTGCGGGTGGTGGGCAACCTGCCGTACAACATCTCCACGCCGCTGATTTTTCACCTGCTGAATAACGCCAGCCTGATCCGCGACATGCACTTCATGCTGCAAAAGGAAGTGGTCGAACGCCTCGCGGCCGGGCCTGGCGGCGGTGACTGGGGTCGTTTGTCGATCATGGTTCAGTACCACTGCAAGGTCGAACACCTGTTCAACGTCGGCCCAGGGGCGTTCAACCCGCCGCCTAAAGTCGACTCGGCCATCGTGCGCCTGGTGCCCCACGCCGTGCTGCCGCATCCGGCCAAGGACCACCGCATGCTCGAACGGGTCGTTCGCGAAGCCTTCAACCAGCGCCGCAAAACCTTGCGCAACACCCTGAAAAACCTGCTCAGCACCGACGAGATCCAAGCCTGCGGCGTTGACGGCAGCCTACGCCCGGAGCAACTGGACCTCGCGGCGTTCGTGCGCCTGGCCGATGCCCTGAGCGATCAACTCGCTGCAGCCCCGCGCGCCGACTGACAAGGCGCCCGCGTGATCGGGTAAGACACCAGGCCTCATGTCTGGTTTACTACCCGATACTTGGCCTAGACTGACTCAACCAGTCCTGTCCCGCGCTCCGCTTTGCTTCCTAAGGCCTTTTGCATGTCCGATCCTCGTTATCAGGTCGACGTCAGCGTCGTCACCCGCTTTCTGGCAGAACAATCGCAACCCGAGCAAAACCGCTTTGCCTTCGCCTACACCATCACCGTGCACAACAATGGCCAACTCCCGGCCAAATTGCTGTCGCGGCATTGGGTCATTACCGACGGCGACGGTCATGTCGAAGAAGTTCGTGGCGCTGGCGTGGTGGGTCAGCAACCGCTGATCGCCGCCGGCCAAAGCCACACCTACAGCAGCGGCACGGTAATGACTACCCGCGTGGGCAACATGCAGGGCAGTTACCAGATGCTCGCCGAAGACGGCAAACACTTCGACGCCATCATCGCGCCCTTTCGCCTGGTGGTGCCCGGAGCCCTGCATTAATGGCGACCTACGCTGTCGGTGACCTGCAAGGATGCCTGGAACCTCTCAAATGCCTACTCGACCAAGTCAGCTTCGACCCAGCCAAGGATCGCTTGTGGCTGGTCGGTGACCTGGTCAACCGCGGCCCTGAGTCGCTGCAAACCCTGCGTTTCCTGTACAGCATCCGCCAGTCCCTGGTGTGTGTGCTGGGCAACCATGACCTGCACCTGCTGGCGGTCGGCCATAACATCGAGCGCCTGAAAAAGGGCGATACCCTGCGCGAAATCCTCGAAGCCCCGGATCGCCCTGAACTGCTGGAATGGCTGCGCCAACAAAAACTGATGCACTACGACGAGCAGCGCAACATCGCCCTCGTACATGCCGGCATCGCGCCACAGTGGAGCCTGAAAAAGGCCCTCAAGTGCGCAGCGGAAGTCGAGCAAGCCCTGCGCGACGACAGTCTCGTCGCCCCCTACCTCGACGGCATGTATGGCAACGAGCCAAGCAAATGGGACAACGACCTCAAGGGCGTGACCCGCCTGCGGGTTATCACCAACTACTTCACCCGCATGCGCTTTTGCACCGCCGAAGGCAAGCTCGACCTCAAGGGCAAGGAAGGCGCCGACACCGCGCCGCCGGGTTACGCGCCATGGTTTCGCCATAAAGACCGCAAGACCCAAGACGTGAAAATCATCTTCGGCCATTGGGCGGCGCTCGAAGGCCAATGCAACGAGCCCGGCATCTTCGCCCTCGACACCGGGTGCGTGTGGGGCGGCGCCATGACCCTGCTCAATATCGACACTGGCGAGCGCCTGAGCTGCGACTGCGACGCCGAAGGCCATGCCAAGGCCGCCCAACCCACCCCTCACGTCCAGGCTGCGGTAAAACGCTGACCGCGCCCCCACCCGAACCTAGGAGCCCGCCATGAGCGAATTCAAACGCATCCCTCCCGAACAAGCCCAGACTCTGCGCGCGCAAGGCGCGGTCGTGGTCGATATCCGCGACCCGCAAATCTATGCAGCGGACCACATCAACGGTGCCAAGCACCTGGATAATCACTCCATCAGCGACTTCATCCGCGGCGCCGACCTCGACGCCCCCACGGTGGTTGTCTGCTATCACGGCAACTCCAGCCAAAGTGCTGCGGCCTATCTGGTCAGCCAGGGTTTCTCGGACGTCTACAGCCTGGATGGCGGTTTTGAACTGTGGCGTGCGACTTATCCGACAGAAACCGAGCCAAGCCCCCAGGAATAATTTTTTACAGCGCTGCAGCCCACGCCCGCCGTGGGCTGACGAACGGTAGGCGCGAACTAATTGTGTATTCGCCCTTGACCTCCCGGATTCCGAACTATCCTTAGCCACAGGCCATCCAAAACAGGGGAGAGCCGGTACACCGGCGTGTGGGTCATCGGGATTAGCTTTCCAGATCGAAAGCTTTGAAGGTGTTCTGGGGGGATAAGCAGCCA
The DNA here is from genome assembly GCF_059862525.1 of Pseudomonas sp. MF08875. Taxonomy (NCBI): domain Bacteria; kingdom Pseudomonadati; phylum Pseudomonadota; class Gammaproteobacteria; order Pseudomonadales; family Pseudomonadaceae; genus Pseudomonas; species Pseudomonas sp. MF08875. The sequence continues at coordinate 178,040 of NZ_JCBCUW010000002.1, read as the reverse complement.
CTGCGTTTGCGGGGGCTCACCAGCATCGACTGACTGATCCGACGTCGGCTCCACGTATCGAGCGAGGTGACGTCATGAGTATTTTTAGCCACTTCCAACAACGCTTCGAGTCCACACGCCAGGAAGAATTCTCCCTTCAGGAGTACCTGGAACTGTGCAAGAAGGATCGCAGCGCCTACGCCTCTGCCGCCGAACGCCTGCTACTGGCCATCGGCGAACCGGAGTTGCTGGACACCTCGACCAACTCACGGTTGTCGCGGATCTTCTCCAACAAAGTGATCCGGCGCTACCCGGCGTTTGAAGACTTCCACGGCATGGAAGAGTGCATCGACCAAATCGTTTCCTACTTCCGCCACGCGGCCCAGGGCCTGGAAGAGAAAAAGCAAATCCTCTACCTGCTGGGCCCTGTCGGGGGCGGCAAGTCTTCCCTGGCGGAAAAACTCAAGCAACTGATCGAAAAAGTACCCTTCTATGCCATCAAGGGCTCACCGGTTTTCGAGTCTCCGCTGGGGCTGTTCAACGCCACCGAAGATGGCCAGATCCTCGAAGAGGACTTCGGCATCCCACGACGCTACGTAAACACCATCATGTCGCCCTGGGCTACCAAGCGCCTGGCCGAGTTCGGCGGCGACATCAGCCAATTCCGCGTGGTCAAGCTGTACCCTTCGGTCCTCAACCAGATCGCCGTCGCCAAAACCGAACCGGGCGATGAAAACAACCAGGACATTTCCGCCCTGGTGGGTAAGGTGGACATTCGCAAACTGGAGGAATACCCACAGAACGACGCCGACGCCTACAGCTACTCGGGCGCGCTGTGCCGGGCCAACCAGGGCCTGATGGAATTCGTCGAGATGTTCAAGGCGCCGATCAAGGTGTTGCACCCCCTACTCACCGCCACCCAGGAAGGCAACTACAACAGTACCGAAGGCCTGGGGGCGATTCCGTTCACCGGCATCCTGCTGGCCCACTCCAACGAATCGGAGTGGCACACCTTCCGCAACAACAAGAACAACGAAGCCTTCATCGACCGTATCTACATCGTCAAAGTCCCTTACTGCCTGCGGGTCAGCGACGAAGTGAAGATCTACGACAAGTTGCTCTTCAACAGCTCCCTGTCCAAAGCCCATTGCGCCCCCGACACCTTGAAGATGCTCGCGCAGTTCACCGTGCTGTCACGCCTCAAGGAGCCGGAAAACTCCAACATCTACTCCAAAATGCGCGTCTACGACGGAGAGAACCTCAAGGACACCGACCCGAAAGCCAAGTCCATCCAGGAGTACCGCGACAGCGCCGGCGTTGACGAAGGCATGAACGGCCTCTCGACCCGGTTCGCGTTCAAGATCCTGTCCAAAGTCTTCAACTTCGACCCCCACGAAATCGCCGCCAACCCGGTTCATTTGCTGTACGTGCTGGAACAACAGATCGAACAGGAACAATTCCAGGCAGAAACCCGCGAACGCTATCTGCGCTTCCTCAAGGAGTACCTGGCGCCGCGCTACATCGAATTCATTGGCAAAGAGATCCAGACCGCGTACCTGGAGTCCTACAGCGAATATGGGCAAAACATCTTCGACCGCTACGTGCTCTATGCCGATTTCTGGATTCAGGACCAGGAGTACCGCGACCCGGAAACCGGCGAGATCCTCAACCGCGTCGCACTGAACGAAGAACTGGAAAAAATCGAAAAGCCGGCCGGCATCAGCAATCCGAAGGATTTCCGCAACGAAATCGTCAACTTCGTCCTACGCGCACGGGCCAACAACAACGGCAAAAACCCAACCTGGCTCAGCTACGAAAAACTGCGGGTGGTGATCGAGAAGAAAATGTTCTCCAACACCGAGGATCTGCTGCCGGTCATCAGTTTCAACGCCAAGGCCAGCAAAGAGGACCAACAAAAACACAACGACTTCGTCACACGCATGGTCGAGCGCGGTTATACCGACAAACAGGTGCGGCTGCTTTCTGAGTGGTATCTGCGGGTCAGAAAATCGCAGTGAAGCAGTTGCAAGCTCCAAGCCACAAGTTGCAAGGAAACAGGCTGTAGCCCAGACATGCGGGCATTTGCTTCACCTTGCAACTTGCAGCTCACAACTTGAAGCTGCCCGGAGGGCCCTATGAGCTATGTGATCGACCGACGCCTCAATGGCAAGAACAAGAGCACGGTTAACCGCCAGCGCTTCTTGCGGCGCTACCGTGACCACATCAAAAAAGCCGTCGAAGAAGCCGTCAGCCGTCGCTCCATCACCGACATGGAACACGGCGAGCAAATCAGCATCCCTGGCCGCGACATTGATGAGCCAGTGCTTCATCACGGCCGCGGCGGCAAGCAGACCGTGGTTCACCCTGGCAACAAGGAATTCACTAGCGGCGAGCACATCCCACGCCCACCAGGCGGAGGAAGTGGCAAAGGGCCTGGCAAGGCCGGCAACTCCGGCGAAGGCATGGACGAGTTCGTCTTCCAGATCACCCAGGAAGAGTTCCTCGAATTCATGTTCGAGGACCTGGAATTGCCCAACCTGGTCAAACGCAACCTGACCGGCACCGACACCTTCAAGACCGTGCGCGCCGGCATTAGCAACGAAGGCAACCCTTCGCGCATCAACATCATCCGTACCCTGCGCTCAGCCCATGCACGGCGTATTGCCCTGTCCGGCAGCAGCCGGGCCAAACTCAAGGACGCCAAAGTCGAGCTTGAGCGTCTGAAGCGTGAAGAGCCCGATAATTTCGGCGATATTCAAGAGCTGGAGACGGAGATCGAGCGCCTGAGCGCCCGCATCCATCGCGTGCCCTTCCTCGACACCTTCGACCTCAAGTACAACCTCCTGATAAAGCAACCCAACCCAAGTTCCAAGGCGGTGATGTTCTGCCTGATGGACGTTTCGGGCTCGATGACACAAGCGACCAAGGATATCGCCAAGCGCTTCTTCATCCTGCTGTACCTGTTCCTCAAGCGGAACTACGACAAGATCGACGTGGTATTCATTCGCCATCACACCAGCGCCCGCGAAGTGGACGAAGAGGAGTTCTTCTACTCACGGGAAACCGGCGGCACCATCGTTTCCAGCGCCTTGAAGCTGATGCAGGAAATAATGGCCGCACGCTACCCCAGCAATGAATGGAACATCTACGCCGCACAGGCCTCGGACGGCGATAACTGGAATGACGATTCGCCGATCTGCCGCGACATCCTGATTAACCAGATCATGCCGTTCGTGCAGTACTACACTTACGTCGAAATCACCCCGCGCGAACATCAAGCCCTGTGGTTTGAGTACGAACGCATCGCTGAAGCCTTCTCTGACACCTTTGCCCAGCAACAACTGGTCTCGGCCGGCGATATCTACCCGGTCTTCCGTGAACTCTTCCAGCGCAGGTTAGTGACATGACCGCCAAAGAGCAGAAACGCCAACCCATTTCCACCGGCTCGGAATGGACGTTCGAGCTGATCCAGGCCTACGACCGCGAAATCAGCCGCATCGCGGATCGTTATGCCCTCGACACCTACCCCAACCAGATCGAAGTTATTACCGCCGAACAAATGATGGACGCCTACGCCTCCGTAGGCATGCCGTTGGGCTATCACCATTGGTCCTATGGCAAGCACTTTCTTAGCACCGAAAAATCCTACAGCCGCGGACAGATGGGGCTGGCCTACGAAATCGTCATCAACTCCGACCCCTGCATCGCTTACCTGATGGAGGAAAACACCATCTGCATGCAGGCCCTGGTGGTGGCCCACGCCTGTTATGGCCACAACAGTTTTTTCAAGGGCAATTACCTGTTCCGCACGTGGACGGACGCCAGTTCCATCATCGATTACCTGGTGTTCGCCAAGCAGTACATCATGCAATGCGAGGAGCGCCACGGCATCGATGCGGTGGAAGATCTGCTGGACTCCTGCCACGCCCTGATGAACTACGGCGTCGATCGCTACAAACGTCCTTACCCCATCTCCGCCGAGGAAGAACGGCGCCGGCAGAAGGATCGTGAAGAGCACCTACAAAAGCAGATCAACGATCTGTGGCGCACTATCCCCAAGGGCGCGGACAAGTACAGCGATAAAGACAATGCACGCTTCCCCGCCGAACCTCAGGAAAACATCCTGTATTTCATCGAAAAACACGCACCGTTGCTGGAGCCATGGCAACGGGAGATCGTGCGTATCGTGCGCAAGATCGCCCAATATTTTTATCCACAGCGCCAAACCCAGGTCATGAACGAAGGCTGGGCGACCTTCTGGCACTACACCTTGATGAACGATCTGTACGACGAGGGGCTGGTCACCGACGGCTTCATGATGGAGTTCCTCACTTCCCATACAAGCGTGGTCATGCAGCCGGGTTTCGACAGCCCCTACTACAGCGGCATCAACCCCTATGCGCTGGGGTTTGCCATGTACCGGGACATTCGTCGCATGTGCGAGGAGCCGACCGAAGAAGACCGCCACTGGTTCCCGGAGCTGGCCGGAACCGATTGGCTATCGAGCATCAAGTTCGCCATGAGCAGCTTCAAGGATGAGAGCTTCATACTTCAGTACCTGTCGCCCAAGGTGATCCGCGACCTCAAACTGTTCAGCATCCTCGATGACGACCAGAAAGATGACCTGCTAGTGCCTGCCATCCACGACGAACCCGGCTACCGCACTATTCGCGAAACCCTGGCGGCCCAATACAACCTGGGCAACCGCGAACCCAACGTGCAGATCTACAGCATCGATGTGCGCGGTGACCGCTCCCTGACCCTGCGCCACCAGCAACACGACCGTAAACCCCTGGGAGAATCCACCGAGGAAGTGCTCAAACACCTGCATCGGCTGTGGGGCTTCGATATCCACCTCGAAACCCTGCAAGGCGAACAAGTGATGAAAACCCACCATGTGCCACCCCGCAACGAACACAGTGAGAACGATTACGGGCGTCTGGACCTCGCCGTCATCCACCTCTGACCCTCTACCAAGCCTCCGCAAATGCGGCACAAGGGTTATCCTGTCGCGCTAACGGAGGTTTTTCATGCAGATTTATAAAGTTGGCGGTGCTGTGCGTGACCGCTTGCTCGGCCAGCCTGTCACCGATATCGATTGGGTTGTAGTGGGCGCGACCACCGAAGAAATGCTCGCCAAAGGCTTTCGCCCAGTCGGCGCTGATTTTCCGGTGTTCCTGCACCCCAAAAGCGGCGAGGAATATGCCCTGGCCCGCACGGAACGCAAGAGCGGGCGCGGCTACGGCGGGTTCACCTTTCATGCCAGCCCCGAAGTCACCCTCGAAGAAGACCTGATTCGCCGCGACCTCACCATCAACGCAATGGCCGAGGACGATCACGGTAATCTGACCGATCCCTATAATGGCCAACAAGATCTGGCCGACCGGGTTTTACGTCACGTTTCCCCCGCATTCGCCGAGGATCCCCTCAGAGTTCTGCGCGTCGCTCGTTTTGCCGCCCGCTATGCCGGGCTCGGTTTCACCGTGGCCCGGGAGACCATGGAATTGATGCGTCGGCTCAGCGAGTCCGGCGAACTGCAAGCCCTGACCCCGGAGCGCAGCTGGAAAGAAATTTCCCGCGCATTGATGGAAGAACAACCACAGGTATTTATCCAGGTTCTGCGCGATTGCGGAGCCTTGAAGGTCTTGCTACCTGAGGTGGACGCTCTGTTTGGCGTACCGCAACCCGAGGTCCACCACCCGGAAATCGACAGCGGCGTGCACACCCTGAGCGTTCTGGAGCAAGCCGCCCAGCACCAACAACCGCTGACAGTACGCTGGGCCTGCTTGCTGCACGATTTAGGCAAAGGCCTCACGCCCCAAAGCGAATGGCCAAGGCACATTGCCCACGAACACAAAGGCCTGAAGCTGATAAAAACCGTCAACGAACGCTTCAAGGCCCCACGGGACTGCCAGGAATTGGCGCTTTTAGTCGGCCAATATCACACCCACGGTCACCGCGCCCTAGAGCTGAAGCCCTCAACCCTGCTGGAGCTGCTGCAAAGTTTTGACGTCTACCGCCGGCCGCAACGCTTCGAGGAATTCATCGTCGCCTGCGAAATGGACGCCCGTGGGCGCAAGGGCTTTGAGCAGCGCAGTTATCCACAGGCCGATTACCTGCGCGGCGCGGCCAGTGCGGCGCGCGGTGTGGCAGTGCAGCCCTTGCTGGAGAAAGGATTCAAGGGCCCCGAACTGGGGGAGGCCCTGAAGCAGGAGCGCCTCAACGCCCTGAAGGCTTACAAGGAAGCGGCGTCAGCCTGAAACCAACGCCGGGTGAGTGCTCGGCTGCGAGGCCGAGCCGGTCACAACAAATGAGCAGCGGTCAGAGGCTGGCCGCGCCACTCAAACGCGACCGGCGCCAGCACCTGGTCGATCTGCGCGTCACGCCACAATGCAGCGAAGCTCAGGCCAGCACCAGGGTGCAGCCGATCCGGAGCGATCAACGACAGCGGCCACAGGACAAAGGCATTCTTGAGGATTTCCGCACGCGGCAGGATCAAACCGTCGAAGTTGCCCACCAAGTCGCCGTACAGCAGTACGTCAATATCCAGCGGCAAACCTCTACGATCAGGGGCGTAACGGCCGTTATCCGCCTCGATATGCTTCAAACGGCGATCCAACTCCATCAACGGCAGGTCGGTAAGCGCCGACACCACGAAATTGAAGAACGGCCCGCTTTTGATCCCCACTGGCTGGCTCTCGAATACCGCCGAGCAGCGGAGATCCACCAGAAAACTGTCCAGAGCGTCCAGGCCGGCCCGCAAGTGGCGCTCACGCTCGACATTGCTGCCCAGCCCTAAAAACACCTGAGTCAGCGACATCCGCGCTCGATCTCCACGCCCACTCCGGTAGCGGCAGCCACTGCGCCGGGCTTGGTCACTTTGAGGCGCAACCAAGTGATACCGAACTCGCTCATCAACACCTGCGCCAAACGCTCGGCAAAGGTCTCGACCAATTGGAACTGCGCCTGCTCGGCAAACGCCTGGATGCGTGACGACACGCTGGCATAGTCGAGCGCCAGTGTCAGGTCATCACCTGCGGCGGCCGGGCGATTATCCCAGGCGAAAGCCAGATCAAGGCGCAAGCACTGTCGGATGCCTCGCTCCCAGTCGTAGGCACCAATCACGGTGTCGACTTCCAGGCCTTCGATAAACACTCTGTCCAAGCACTCTTCTCCGCAGCACGACAAGGGCGCAATGCGCCGTTAGACTCAGGGCGTCCCCGCCCGGAATAGTTAGCATGTTTTGGTTACTGGCGATCCTCGCCTACCTGCTCGGCTCTCTGTCCTTTGCCATCCTGCTCAGTCGCCTGACCGGAACCCCCGATCCGCGGATGAGCGGTTCAGGCAACGCCGGCGCCACCAATATGCTGCGCGTGGCCGGCAAGAAGCTGGCGATTCTGACCCTGCTTGGCGACCTGTGCAAAGGCTTGCTGCCCGTACTGATTGCCAACCTCGCCGGCCTGTCACTGCAACAACAGGCCTGGGTAGGGCTGTATGCGGTTATCGGCCATCTGTTCCCGCTGTACTTCCGCTTTCACGGCGGCAAGGGCGTGGCGACCGCGGCCGGAATGCTGCTGGGGCTCTACCCACCAGCGGCGCTGCTGGCCATCGGCGCCTGGCTGCTGACCTTCTATCTCACCCGCACCAGCTCACTGGCCGCCCTGATCGCCACGCCACTTACCCTGCCATTACTGGCCTGGCAAGAGCCGGCGGCGTTGCTACCGATGAGCGTGCTCACGGTGCTGATCGTCTGGCGCCATCGCGGCAATTTACGCGACCTGTTTGCCGGGCGCGAACGGCATTTCTGAATACGAAAGATGAACGCCGCTCAGGATGACCGGTAACAGCGTCTTAAAGCGGCGAAAGCTGCTCCATCGGCCAGCGCGCCTGCACGGTAATTGCCAGGCTTTCATGCTGGCCGGCCTGCAAGCGCTGACAGCCTGCAAAAGCAATCATCGCGCCGTTATCGGTGCAGAACTCCGGCCTGGCGTAGTAAACGTCGCCCTTCATGTCACCGAGCATTTTTTCCAGCGACAGGCGCAATGCCTTGTTTGCACTCACGCCACCGGCAATCACCAAACGCTTGAGGCCGGCCTGCTTGAGCGCGCGCTTGCACTTGATGGTCAAAGTCTCCACCACCGCCTGCTGGAACGCCAGAGCGATGTCGCAGCGGGTTTGTTCACTGTCGTCTCCAGCGCTGACAGCCTGCTGCCACGTGTTGAGGGCAAAGGTTTTCAAGCCACTGAAGCTGAAATCAAGCCCAGGGCGATCACACATTGGTCGCGGAAACACAAAACGCCCGACAGTACCCTGGGTGGCCAGGCGCGCAATCTCCGGGCCGCCCGGATAGTGGAGGCCCATCATTTTCGCGGTTTTGTCGAAGGCTTCCCCGGCAGCATCATCCAAGGTCTCCCCCAGCAGCTCGTATTGGCCAATGCCATCGACCCGAACCAACTGGGTATGGCCGCCGGAAACCAACAAAGCGACGAACGGAAACTCGGGCGGTTGCGGCTCCAGCATTGGCGCCAGCAAGTGGCCTTCCATATGGTGCACGCCCAGCGCCGGAATACCCCAGGCAAATGCCAGCGCCTGGGCGCAGGAGGCACCCACCAGCAACGCGCCGACAAGCCCGGGGCCTGCGGTGTAGGCAATGGCATCGATCTCGGTAGGCACGCAGTCTGCCTCAGCCAACACTTGGCGGATCAAGGGGAGCATGCGTTTGACGTGATCTCTCGAGGCCAGTTCTGGCACCACGCCACCATAGGCGCGATGCAGGTCGATCTGGCTGAACAGTGCGTCGGCCAGCAGGCCCCGCTCACTGTCGTAAAGTGCAACGCCGGTTTCGTCGCAGGAGGTTTCTAATCCCAGTACTAGCATGGGTTGGCGCCTTGTAGAGGCTAAATTCGAAGGCGCGCATAATAGTCGCCACTTTGCGCCCCGACCAGCGCTTTTCGATCAGAGGCTTTGCATTCCGGGCGATGAGGGGTTAACATCCGCAACCCTTAAAAACCGACGTCTTCAAGTGCATTTTTGCCGCGAGGATGTTGACCCCGGTAATGAATGAAGGTAGCTCTGGATGCCAGCCGTCAAAGTTAAAGAGAACGAACCCTTCGACGTAGCTCTGCGTCGTTTCAAGCGCTCCTGCGAAAAAGCCGGTGTTCTGGCTGAAGTTCGTAGCCGCGAATTTTACGAGAAGCCGACTTCCGAGCGTAAGCGTAAAGCAGCAGCCGCTGTTAAGCGTCACGCGAAGAAAGTTCAGCGCGAGCAGCGCCGCGCCGTTCGTCTGTACTAATACACAGACGTTCGTAGCAAGCTTCTGCCAAGCCCGGCCCTCAGCCGGGCTATTGGCATTTGCGGATATCGTTGGATGCTTTACCGTCAACGCCGCCGACGCGACCGAGACAAAATCGCTTCACCACGTCAGACCTGGCTCTTTTGCCAGCGGTGCACGTCTTTTCTGACGAGCCTTACAAAGGCTACTGACGAGCACACCCCACTGTTTCCCAAGCAGACGATCAGCCCAAGGCACGATCTCCTGTGCCCGCTTTTTGAGCTATCCGAGGCCCGTCACTGGCCATTGCCGGATTCAGCGCAGCACTTTCAACTGGTCGAATACTGATCGGCGCTAACGCCAGTGAATTTTCGACAGATACACTCCCCTAGAGCGAATACGCACACGACATCCGGTCGAGCCGCCTACCATTGCGCCTCGGATCAACCCGACATCGACCGCGTGCGCTGGGTCTAATTTTCGCAGTGATGACGAGAACGCCATGGCCGGGCTAATTCCCCAGAGCTTTATTGACGACCTTCTGAACCGCACCGACATCGTCGACGTGGTCAGCTCGCGCCTGCAAATGAAGAAGGCCGGCAAGAACTACACGGCCTGCTGCCCATTCCACAAAGAGAAAACCCCGTCTTTTAGCGTGAGTCCCGACAAGCAGTTCTACTACTGCTTCGGCTGCGGCGCCGGCGGCAATGCCCTTGGCTTCATCATGGACCACGACAACCTGGACTTTCCCCAGGCCGTCGAAGAGCTGGCCAAAGCCGCCGGCATGGAAATCCCCCGTGAAGAAAGCGGTCGCCCACACAAGCCACGGCAACCCACCGACTCGCCGCTCTACCCCCTTCTGACCGCCGCCGCGGAATTCTACCGTCAGGCCCTCAAGAGTCATCCCGCACGCAAAGCTGCCGTGGACTACCTCAAGGGCCGCGGACTGACCGGCGAGATCGCCCGCGATTTTGGCTTGGGCTTTGCCCCGCCAGGTTGGGACAACCTGTTCAAGCACTTGAGCAGCGACACCTTGCAGCAAAAGGCCATGATCGACGCCGGCCTGCTGGTCGAAAACGCCGAGACCGGCAAGCGCTACGACCGTTTTCGTGATCGGGTGATGTTCCCGATCCGCGACAGCCGTGGCCGGATCATCGCGTTCGGTGGCCGCGTGCTGGGCGACGACAAGCCCAAGTACCTGAACTCACCGGAAACCCCGGTGTTTCACAAGGGCCAGGAACTGTATGGCCTGTTCGAGGCACGCAAGAACAACCGCAACCTTGACGAAATCATCGTCGTCGAAGGCTATATGGATGTCATCGCCTTGGCGCAGCAAGGCCTACGCAATGCGGTGGCGACCCTGGGCACCGCCACCAGCGAAGAGCACCTCAAGCGCCTGTTCCGCGTGGTGCCCAGCGTGCTGTTCTGCTTTGACGGTGACCAGGCCGGCCGCAACGCCGCATGGCGGGCTCTGGAAGCAACACTGCCCAGCCTGCAAGACGGGCGGCGCGCGCGATTCCTGTTCCTGCCCGAAGGCGAAGACCCCGATACCTTGGTGCGCTCCGAGGGCACTGATGCGTTCCGCGCACGGATCAACCAGCACGCCCAGCCGCTGGCCGATTATTTCTTCCAGCAACTGACCGAAGAGGCCGACCCGCGCTCCCTCGAAGGCAAGGCCCACATGGCCACCCTCGCCGCGCCGCTGATCGACAAAGTCCCGGGAGCCAACCTGCGCACCCTGATGCGCCAGCGCCTGAGCGAAATCACCGGCCTCAACAGCGAAGCCGTTAGCCAGCTAGTGCACAGCGCGCCACAAGAGGCACCACCCGCTTACGACCCTGGCATCAACTACGACGCGGTGCCCGATTACGCCGACTACCACCAGCCCCATGAGGCGTATGCCCCCCAGCAGGAGTGGAGCCCGAAAAAACCAGGGGCCGGCGGTAAAAAGTGGGAGAACAAGCCCTGGGATAAAAAGGGCAAGCGCGGTGGTGATCGTGACCAGCCCAGAGCACCGCGCATCCCGGCAGCCGTGGAGCCGCCGACCTTGGCCGCCCTGCGCACTTTGCTGCATCACCCGCAACTGGCAAAAAAAGTCGAGGACGCCGGGCACTTTGCTGCCGAAGACCACACCAACACACAGTTGCTGGTGGCACTGCTCGAGGCCGTACAGAAGAATCCTAAGCTAAACTCATTTCAACTGATTGCACGCTGGCACGGCACCGAACAAGGTCGCCTGCTCAGAGCGCTGGCAGAAAAGGAGTGGCTGATTGATGGCGATAACCTTGAACAACAGTTTTTCGACACCATAACTAGCTTGTCAGCTCGCCAACGTGAGCGAAATCTGGAACAACTTCTGAGAAAAGCACGCCAAAGTGAATTGAGTGCCGAAGAGAAAAACCAATTGCGCGACCTTCTCAGTCGCACTGTTTCCACATCAAACCCGACCTCAACTGGCGCGTGAGGTCATAGCTCAGGTATAATCCTCGGCTTGTTTTTTGCCCGCCAAGACCTTCAGTGGATAGGGTGTTATGTCCGGAAAAGCGCAACAGCAGTCTCGTATCAAAGAGTTGATCACCCTGGGTCGTGAGCAGAAGTATCTGACTTACGCAGAGGTCAACGACCACCTGCCGGAGGATATTTCAGATCCGGAACAGGTGGAAGACATCATCCGCATGATTAATGACATGGGGATTCCCGTACACGAGAGTGCTCCGGATGCGGACGCCCTTATGTTGGCCGACGCCGATACCGACGAGGCAGCCGCTGAAGAAGCAGCCGCCGCGTTGGCAGCGGTCGAGACCGACATTGGCCGCACCACTGACCCTGTGCGCATGTATATGCGTGAAATGGGTACGGTAGAGCTCCTCACACGTGAAGGCGAAATTGAAATCGCCAAGCGTATCGAAGAAGGCATCCGTGAAGTGATGGGCGCAATCGCGCACTTCCCTGGCACAGTTGACCATATTCTCTCCGAGTACACTCGCGTCACCACCGAAGGTGGCCGCCTGTCCGACGTCCTGAGCGGTTATATCGACCCGGACGACGGCATTGCGCCGCCTGCTGCTGAAGTGCCTCCGCCTGTCGACCCGAAAACCGCGAAAGCGGATGACGAGACCGAAGACGAAGAAGCTGAAGCCAGCACCGACGACGAAGAAGAAGTTGAAAGCGGTCCCGACCCGATTGTCGCCGCACAGCGTTTTGGCGCTGTCTCCGACCAGATGGAAGTGACCCGCAAGGCCCTGAAAAAGCACGGTCGCGACCACAAGCAGACTATCGTCGAGCTGTTGCTGCTGGCTGAGCTGTTCATGCCGATCAAACTGGTGCCTAAGCAGTTCGAAGGCCTTGTAGAGCGCGTTCGTAGCGCCCTGGATCGCCTGCGCCAGCAAGAGCGCGCCATCATGCAACTGTGCGTTCGTGATGCACGGATGCCGCGTGCCGACTTCCTGCGCCAGTTCCCCGGCAATGAAGTTGACGAAAGCTGGACCGACGCACTGGCCAAGGGTAAGAGCAAATACGCCGAAGCCATTGCGCGCCTGCAGCCGGACATCGTTCGCTGCCAGCAGAAGCTGAGCGCGCTGGAAGCTGAAACCGGCCTGAAGATTTCCGAGATCAAGGACATCAACCGTCGCATGTCGATCGGTGAGGCCAAGGCCCGCCGCGCGAAGAAAGAGATGGTGGAAGCGAACTTGCGTCTGGTGATCTCCATCGCCAAGAAGTACACCAACCGTGGCCTGCAATTCCTCGACCTGATCCAGGAAGGCAACATCGGCTTGATGAAAGCGGTAGACAAGTTTGAATACCGTCGCGGCTACAAATTCTCGACTTATGCCACCTGGTGGATCCGTCAGGCGATCACTCGCTCGATCGCCGACCAGGCCCGCACCATCCGTATTCCGGTGCACATGATCGAGACGATCAACAAGCTCAACCGTATTTCCCGCCAGATGCTGCAGGAAATGGGTCGCGAACCGACCCCGGAAGAGCTGGGCGAGCGCATGGAAATGCCTGAGGACAAAATCCGCAAGGTACTGAAGATCGCCAAAGAGCCGATCTCCATGGAAACCCCGATCGGTGATGACGAAGACTCCCACCTGGGTGACTTCATCGAAGACTCGACCATGCAGTCGCCAATCGATGTCGCCACCGTTGAGAGCCTTAAAGAAGCAACGCGCGAAGTCCTCTCCGGCCTCACTGCCCGTGAAGCCAAGGTTTTGCGGATGCGCTTCGGCATCGACATGAATACCGACCACACCCTTGAGGAAGTCGGTAAGCAGTTCGACGTTACCCGTGAGCGGATTCGCCAGATCGAAGCCAAGGCGCTGCGCAAGCTGCGCCACCCGACGAGAAGCGAGCATTTGCGCTCCTTCCTCGACGAGTGATGACAAAACCCCCAGCCTGGCTGGGGGTTTTGCTATATGCCGATAAAATCCCCGCATGCCATTGCCCGTCTACACTCGAACCATTCCCTCCCAAGCCCTCCGAGAGTGTGATGCCCAGACTGTCGACTGTGCTTTTGCTGTCGCTGCTGACCTGGACCGCAACAGCTGGCGCGTTGACTCTCACCAATGAAGAGCGTGGCTGGCTTTCCTCCCACCCGCAATTGCGCCTGGGTGTTGATGCTTCGTGGCCGCCGTTCGAGTACCGCGACGAAGAAGGCCGCTACCAGGGCTTGGCCGCCGACTACATCAGCCTGATCGAAAAACGCCTCGGTGTCGCCGTCACGCCAGTGGAACCCGTGAGCTGGAGCCAGGTGCTGGAACAGGCCCGGCAAAACAAGCTGGACTTGCTGCCCGGCATCATGTCCACGCCGGAGCGCCAGGGCTATCTGGCGTTCACTCGTCCGTACCTGGATTTCCCCATCGTCATCCTCGCCCACGAAGGCGGGCCCCAGCCGCGCAAACTCCAGGACCTGTATGGCCTGAAAGTGGCGGTGGTGGAGAACTACGCCCCCCACGAACTGCTGCGCACCCAACATCCGGACCTGAACCTGGTAGCGTTGCCCAACGTCAGCTCGGCCCTGCAAGCCCTGGCCACCGACCAAGTGGACGCCGTGGTCGGCGACCTCGCGTCCAGCGTCTGGAGCCTGCGCCAGCTCAAGCTCGAAGGCATGTACGTCAGTGGCGAAACACCGTATCGCTATCAACTGGCCATGGCTGTGCCCCAGGACAGCAAAATCCTCGTCGGTATCCTCGATAAAGTGCTGGCCGACCTGAGCCCGGAGGAAGTCAGCAACATCCATGAGCGCTGGGTCGGCAATGTCCTTGACCACCGTGCTTTCTGGTCCGACCTGCTGATCTACGGCCTCCCCGGTCTGACCCTGGTGTTCACTATTTTGGCCGTGGTCATTCGCATCAATCGCCGACTCAGCTCGGAAATCGCCCGGCGCGTGGCCCTGGAACAGGAACTGCGCAGCAGCGAGTACCACTACCGCGGCCTGGTGGAGAGCCTTTCGGCCATTGCCTGGGAAGCGCGTATCAGCGATTTCACCTACAGCTACGTCTCGCCCCATGCCGAAGCCCTGCTCGGCTATCCGCTGTCCAACTGGCTGGTCCCGGGCTTCTGGCGCAACATCATCCACCCCGCCGACCTGACCCGCGCCCAGACGTTCTGCGACCGGGAAGTATTGGCCGGGCGCGACCACAGCATCGACTACCGCGTCATCACCGCCGACGGTCGCTGCCTGTGGGTGCGCGACATCGTCAGCCTGATCGAACACGGCCACGAGCCAGTCCTGCGCGGCCTGATGATCGACATCAGCGAAGCCAAGCACACCGAAGAGGCCTTGCGCCTGTCCGAGCAGAAATTCGCCTCGGTGTTCCAGCAATGCCCGGACATTCTGGTGATCGCGCGGCTGAGCGACGGCTGCCTGCTGGAGGTTAACAACGCCTTTGAAGAACAGATCGGCCTCAGTGCGGCAGAGGTCATCGGCAAAACCGCTACCGACCTGAACATCTGGGGCATCCCCGGGGTCGGCCCGGGCCTGCTGCAACGCTTGCAGGGCGGTAGCATCCGCAACCTCGAAATGCCCTTTCGCCGCAGTAACGGGCAACTGTTCACCGGCCTGATCTCTGCCGAGCCCTTCGACCTCGATACCACCCCCGCCCTGGTGGTCGTGGTACGTGATATCAGCCAGCTCAAGGAAACCCAACGGCAATTGCAAACCTCGGAAGAGAAGTTCGCCAAGGCTTTCCACGCCTCGCCCGACGGTTTGCTCCTGAGCCGCCAGCGCGATGGCCTGCTGATCGAAGTCAACGAAGGCTTTAGCCGCATCACCGGGTTCAACAGCGCCCTGTCTCTGGACCGCTCGACCCTGGACCTGGGCATCTGGGTCAACCTCAATGAGCGCAAGCAGATGCTCGATATGCTGCAACGGGATGGCTTCGTGCGCGACTTCCGCTGCCATATACGCCGCAACGACGGCCAGATCCGCCTCTGCGAAATGTCCAGCCGCCCACTGCCCATCGGCGACGACAACTGCATGCTGACCATCGCCCGCGACATCACCGAACGCCACCTGATGCAGGAGAAACTGCAACAGGCCGCCACCGTGTTCGAAAGCACCGCCGAAGGCGTGCTGATAACCGACACCCAGCAGCACATCAGCGCCGTCAACCGCGCCTTCACCGAAATCACCGGCTACAGCGAGACCGAAGCCCTAGGCCACACACCGCGATTACTGGCCTCTGGCCTGCACGACAGCGCCTTCTATGCGGCCATGTGGCATCAACTGACGGCCGAAGGCCACTGGCAAGGGGAAATCTCCAACCGCCGTAAAAACGGCGAGCTGTACCCCAGTTGGCTGACCATCAGCGCCGTGCGCAACCGCGACAAGTTCATCACCCACTTCGTCGCGGTATTTGCCGACATCTCCAGCCTCAAGCACGCCCAGGCGCGGCTCGATTACCAGGCCCACCACGACCCTCTCACCGGCCTGCCCAACCGCACCCTGTTCGAGAGCCGCCTACTCAGCGCCCTCAACCATCAACAGGAAAACGGCGGCCACGGCGCCGTGCTGTTTCTCGACCTGGACCGCTTCAAGCACATCAACGACAGCCTCGGCCACCCGGTCGGCGACCTGCTGCTCAAGGGCATCGCCGTGCGCCTCAAGGAGCAACTGCGCGACATCGACACCGTGGCACGCCTGGGCGGCGACGAATTCATCATCCTGCTGCCGGGCCTGCAACACGCCAGCGACGCGCAAACCGTCGCCAACAAACTGCTCTGCTGCTTTGGCGCACCGTTCCAGGCCGGCGAGCACGAGTTCTTCATCAGCGCCAGCATCGGCACCAGCCTCTACCCCCAGGACGGCTGCGACGTCGCCACCCTGGTAAAAAACGCCGACGCGGCCATGTACCGCTCCAAATCCAAGGGCCGTAACCGCGTCGAAAGCTACACCTGCGACCTCACCGCCCAGGCCAGCGAACGCATCGCCCTGGAACACGAGCTGCGCCGCGCCATCGAGCGCAACGAACTGTCGCTGTACTACCAACCAAAATTCAGCCTGCGCGACCAATGCCTGGTGGGCGCCGAAGCACTGCTGCGCTGGCACCACCCCACCTTCGGCGAAGTGCCACCCGAACACTTCATCGCCCTGGCCGAAGAAAACGGCATGATCCTGCAAATCGGCGACTGGGTGCTGGAGCAAGCCTGCCAGCAGATGCACACCTGGCACCTGTGCTACGACAGCTTCGGCCCACTGTCGGTGAACCTCGCCGGGGCCCAGCTGCGCCAGCCCAACCTGCTGGCACGTATTGAACAACTGCTGCACGACAACCGCCTCAAACCCGAACTGCTGCAACTGGAAATCACTGAAAACTTCATCATGAGCCAGGCCGAAGAAGCCCTGGCCGTGCTGCACCAGCTCAAACACCTGGGGGTACAACTGGCCATCGACGACTTCGGCACCGGCTATTCATCCCTGAGCTACCTCAAGCGCCTGCCCCTGGACTTCTTGAAGATCGACCAGTCCTTCGTCCGCGGCCTGCCCGACGACACCCACGACGGCGCCATCGTGCGCGCCATCATCGCCCTGGGCCGCAGCATGCAACTGACCGTCATCGCCGAAGGCGTGGAAACCCACGCCCAACAAGCCTTCCTCGCCGCCGAAGGCTGCGAACAGATCCAGGGCTACATCATCAGCCTGCCCCTGCCCGCCGAGGAATTCGCCGCAGCCTTTCTTCGCAGCACCCTTTCAGACTTTTCGGATAGCACAGCCGAGAAACCATCGTTATAATCCGCGGCCTACTGAGGGCCTATAGCTCAGTTGGTTAGAGCAGAGGACTCATAATCCTTTGGTCCACGGTTCAAGTCCGTGTGGGCCCACCAACTCCGAAGCCGCGCATTGCGCGGCTTTTGTGTTTTCGCAGGTTGCCCCTACGGGCCAAGCGTTCACGCGCTAAGATGCACGCCCATTGCCGTCCGCCGCTGGAGAGCACCTTGCCTGATTCGCGCCCCGTCGTTCTTGATGAAATCGACCGTCAGTTGATCGCCGCACTGCAAATCAATGCCCGCGAAAGCGTGGCCATGCTTGCGCGGCAGTTGGGTATTGCGCGCACCACGGTGACGTCGCGGTTGGCGCGGCTGGAGAAGAGCAAGGTCATCACCGGTTATGGCGTGCGCCTGGGCACGCGGTTGGCCGATGGCGGGTTGCAGGCGTATGTCGGCATCAAAGTGCAGCCGCGCAGTGGCAAGGACGTGCTGCGCCGCCTCAGTGCCATGGCCCAGGTGCAGCAGTTGTGCGCGGTGAGTGGCGAGTTCGATTACGTGGCGTGGCTGCGCACCGAATCGCCGGAGCAACTGGACCAATTGCTGGACCAGATCGGCAGTGTCGAAGGGGTGGAAAAAACCACCACCTCGATCATCCTCAGCCACAAGATCGACCGCGGCCAGCCGATTTGAAGGGCGACACTGGTCGAAATGCCCGCCAACTTCGTCATATCGCCTGAAAACAAACCAATACGACAGCACTCTGCGTCTTATTAACGGGCGCAACGCTGCCTAGAATGGCCGGCATCTTTCCTATACTCAGCGGGTCGTGCCCCGTTCGAGTCGCCAGCCAGGTCCGCCATGAACCCTTCCAATAAGAACAATCGCCACCCTGCAGACGGTAAAAAACCAATCACCATTTTTGGCCCGGATTTCCCTTTCGCCTTTGACGACTGGATCGAGCACCCGGCCGGCCTGGGCAGTATTCCCGCCGCCCAGCACGGCACCGAGGTGGCGATTGTCGGCGCCGGCATCGCCGGGTTGGTGGCGGCCTACGAGTTGATGAAGCTGGGCCTCAAGCCTGTGGTGTACGAGGCTTCGAAAATGGGCGGGCGCTTGCGCTCCCAGGCGTTTGAAGGCGCCGAGGGCGTGATCGCCGAGCTGGGCGGTATGCGGTTTCCGGTGTCATCCACGGCGTTCTACCACTACGTCGACAAGCTCGGCCTTGAGACCAAGCCCTTCCCCAACCCGTTGACGCCCGCCTCCGGCAGTACCGTGATCGACCTCGAAGGCGAAACCTACTACGCGCAAAAACTCGCCGACCTGCCGGCGCTGTTCCAGGAAGTGGCCGACGCCTGGGCCGATGCCCTGGAGGACGGCTCGCGCTTCGGTGACATCCAGCAAGCCATCCGCGAGCGCGATGTACCGCGCCTCAAAGAGCTGTGGAACACCCTGGTGCCGCTGTGGGATGACCGCACGTTCTACGACTTTGTCGCCACGTCCAAGGCGTTCGCCAAGCTGTCGTTCCAGCACCGCGAGGTGTTTGGCCAGGTCGGTTTCGGCACGGGCGGCTGGGATTCGGATTTCCCAAATTCCATGCTGGAAATCTTCCGCGTGGTAATGACCAATTGCGACGATCACCAGCACCTGGTGGTCGGCGGTGTAGAGCAGGTGCCGCTGGGCATCTGGCGCCACGTGCCCGAGCGCTGCGCCCACTGGCCCGCCGGCACCAGCCTGAGCACGTTGCACCACGGCGCGCCGCGTACCGGGGTCAAGCGTATCGCCCGCGCCGCCGATGGCCGTTTCAGCGTCACCGATAACTGGGGCGATACCCGCGAATACGCCGCCGTGCTGACCACCTGCCAGAGCTGGTTGCTGACCACCCAGATCGAGTGCGAAGAGTCGCTGTTCTCGCAAAAAATGTGGATGGCCCTGGACCGCACGCGCTACATGCAGTCGTCCAAGACCTTCGTCATGGTCGACCGGCCATTTTGGAAAGACAAAGACCCAGAGACCGGCCGCGACCTGATGAGCATGACCCTCACTGATCGCCTGACCCGCGGCACCTACCTGTTTGATAACGGCGACGACAAGCCAGGGGTGATCTGCCTGTCGTACTCGTGGATGAGCGACGCCCTGAAAATGCTCCCCCAACCCATCGACAAGCGGGTGAAGCTGGCCCTCGACGCCCTGAAGAAGATCTACCCCAAGGTCGACATCGCCGCGCGCATCATCGGCGACCCGATCACCGTGTCCTGGGAGGCCGACCCGCATTTCCTCGGTGCCTTCAAGGGCGCGCTGCCGGGCCATTACCGCTACAACCAGCGCATGTACGCGCACTTCATGCAGCAAGACATGCCCGCCGCGCAGAAGGGCATTTTCATCGCTGGCGACGATGTGTCCTGGACCCCGGCCTGGGTCGAAGGCGCGGTGCAGACCTCGCTCAACGCGGTGTGGGGCATCATGACCCACTTCGGCGGCAAGACCCACGCCGAAAACCCCGGCCCCGGCGATGTGTTCGCCGATATCGGGCCGATTGCCCTGGCCGACTGAGGAGCCCCCGCCATGCGCCTAGCCCTGTACCAATGCCCGCCGCAGCCGCTGGAGGTGGCGGGCAACCTGCAACGCCTGCAGCGCTTCGCCCACGAGGCGGCAGGGGCCGACCTGCTGGTGCTGCCGGAGATGTTCCTCACCGGCTACAACATCGGCAGCGACGCGGTCAGCACCCTGGCCGAGGCCCGCGACGGCGCCAGCGCCCAGCGCATTGCGCAGATCGCTCAGGCCAGCGGCGTGGCCATCCTCTATGGCTACCCGGAGCGCGCCGCGGACGGCCACATCTACAACGCAGTGCAGTTGATCGACGCCAACGGCCACAGCCTGTGCAACTACCGCAAAAGCCATTTGTTCGGCGAACTCGACCACGGCATGTTCAGCGCCGGCAACGCTGACTTGCCGGTGATCGAGTTCAAGGG
Organism: Pseudomonas sp. MF08875; assembly: GCF_059862525.1. NCBI lineage: Bacteria > Pseudomonadati > Pseudomonadota > Gammaproteobacteria > Pseudomonadales > Pseudomonadaceae > Pseudomonas > Pseudomonas sp. MF08875. The sequence goes on along the minus strand of NZ_JCBCUW010000002.1, from coordinate 157,610 downwards.
CTGGCAGTTGGGCTTGCTGATTTGCTACGACCTGGAGTTCCCGGAAAACACCCGGCGCCTGGCCCTGGCCGGGGCCGAGTTGATCCTGGTGCCGACCGCCAACATGGTGCCCTACGACTTTGTCGCCGACGTCACCGTGCGCGCCCGCGCCTATGAAAACCAGTGCTATGTGGCCTACGCCAACTACTGCGGTGAGGAAGGCGCGATCCGCTACTGTGGGCAAAGCAGCATCGCCGCCCCCAACGGCAGCCGCATCGCCCACGCCGGGTTGGGCGAGGAACTGATCGTCGCCACCCTGGAGCGCCAACTGCTCCTGGATTCACGGGCCGCCACGCCGTATCTGGCCGACCGCCGCCCCGAGCTTTATGGCGAGCTCAACCGGCGCTGATCCGCTAGCATGGGCGCTTCACCGTTCTGGAAGCGCCCATGCCCGTGCCCACTCTGCCCCCTCCCCACTGCGAAACCCTGGCCAACGGGCTGCGAATTTCCCTGCACCGCGCCCCGCACCTCACGCGGTGCGCGGCCACGCTGCGGGTCGCGGCGGGCAGCCACGACGCGCCACAGGCCTGGCCGGGGCTGGCGCACTTTCTTGAGCATCTGCTGTTTTTGGGCACCGAGCGCTTTCCGATCGCCCAGGGCTTGATGGCCTTTGTGCAGGCCCAAAACGGCCTGCTCAACGCCAGCACCCAGGCGCGCACCACCGACTTCTTTATCGAGCTGGTGCCCCACGCCTTCCCCGCCGCCCTCGAACGCCTGAGCGACATGCTCGCCCACGCGCGCCTGAGCCTGGCCGACCAGTTGCGCGAGCGCGAGGTGCTGCACGCCGAGTTCATTGCCTGGGCCCGGGATGAGCAATCCCAGGGTGAAACGCTGCTGCTCAATGGCCTGAATGCGGCCCATCCGCTGCGCGCCTTTCACTCGGGCAACCGCTTCAGCCTGCCGGTGCCCAACCCGGCTTTCCAGCAGGCGTTACGCGGTTTCTACGAACAGTTTTATCGCAGCGCTCAAATGACCCTCAGCCTGGCCGGGCCCCAGCCCCTGGACGAACTCAAGGCCCTGGTGCTGCGCTTTGCCGCCGAACAGAACAGCGGCGCCCATCAACCGCAAACGCCGCCACCGCCGCTGATGGCGGCGGGGCAACACGTCCACCCACACATCACCCCGGGGCGCCTCAACCTGCTGTTCGCCGGCCACGCCGCCCCGGCAGTGGCGGCCCAGGCCCTGGATTTTCTCTGTACCTGGCTTAACAACCCGAAACCCGGCGGCGTGATGGCGCAACTGCAGCAACGCGGTTGGGCGACCACCCTGAGCGCTGCGCCGCAGTACCAGTTCGGCGGGCAGGTTTTGCTGCACGTCGGTTGTGAGCTACCGGCCCAAGTCGATCAGCACACCGAGATCCGCACCTTGCTGCTCGATTGGCTGGCCTTCTTGCGCGATGCCGACTGGGCGCCGCTGTGCGAGGAATACGCCTTGCTGCAACAGTGCAAACGTGAAACCGCCGGTGCCCTGGCGCTGTCGCGCTTGGGGGTAGAACCGCTGCAAGCCCACATGAGCGAAGCGGCCATCGCCGCCCTCAAGGGCCTGCTGCGCCAATGGCTACCGGGCACAACGGCGACCGAGACGTGGCACCTGCCCGCGCCGAACCCTTTCCTGCAACCCCCCAGCGAGGCACCGCGCGCCGGCCTGATTCGCGGCCAGACCAGCGCCCACCGTGGCCTGCGCACGTTTGCCCAGGACCGCACACGGGGCCGGCGCGAACATTCCAGCCTGAACATCAGCCAAGCCCTGCCCAGCGATGGCCGCGACGGCGCGCTCTACCTGCGCTGGCGCCTGCCTGCGGCCCTGGCAGAGCAGCGCACCAGCGCCCTGAACCAGCGCCTCGAACCGCTTGCGCGCGAAGCCGGGCAAGCGGGGGTCCGTTTGGAACTGGGCATCCATGGCGAGTACTGCCTGCTTACCCTGAGCGGCCGCCATCACGCCTTCGCTGCCGTGCTGGAGCAGGCCATACGCTGCCTCGACGAACCCCAAGCCGCGCTCGCCCCCACCCCACACGCCACGCCGATGCCGCTTCACCACTTGGCCTGCCTGCTGGCGCGGCATTGCCGGCCCATGGCGCCGCCAAGCGACGGCGACCTGCACAGCCTGTGGCGCGAGGCCCGCCGCGATGGCTTGGCCGTGGCCCTGCCGGCCAGTGTGCTAACGGCCATCAGCGCAGTCCTCGGCAGTGCCCCGGGCATCCCCGACAGCCAACTCGACACGCCGCCCTCCCTTATGGGCGAGCAGCGCTGGAGCACCGTTGCCAACGCATCCGGCGAACACGCCTTGCTGCTGTTCTGCCCCGCGCCCACCCAAGACCTCGCCGACGAAGCCGCATGGCGCGCGCTGGCGCAGCTGTGCCACAGCGCTTTCTACCAACGCCTGCGGGTCGAGTTGCAACTGGGCTACGGGGTGTTCTGTGGCCTGCGCCCGTTCAACGGCCAGCTCGGCATCGTGTTCGGTGTGCAATCGCCGCACACGCCGGTGGCGGGCATCCTGGCGCACATCGAAGCCTTCCTCGCCCAGTTGCCCAGCCGCATCGCTGCCCTCGACGACGCGGCCCTGCACCAGCAGTTGCAGGACGTGGCCGGCCATTACGACACCCGAGCCATGACCCTGCCCATCACCGCCGATTTGCTCTGGCACGCTCGGTTGGCCGGCCATGGGCCGCAGTACCTGGGGCAACTGCAAACGGCCATCCTGGCGCTGGACCGCCACAGCCTGCTGGCCGCGGCCCGGCGCCTGAACGAGCGTGTCGGCGGCTGGCGCTGCCTGGCCAGCGGCCAGAGCCCCGGTGCGCCGTGGCAAACGGTGGCGGTCTAGGCCAAAAGGCGTAGGCGCTCTACGACGCAAAGACTATTGAGCGCCGCGCACACCCGTTCCACGATCTGGTGAAGCCTGGGGTTGCCTCCCCACAGCCCTCACCGGAGCCCCGCGATGACCGACACCCCGCTGTCCCCCGCCGAGTTCGAGCACGCACTGCGTGCCAAGGGCGCCTACTACCACGTGCACCACCCCTATCACGTGGCGATGTACGAGGGCCGGGCCAGCCGCGAACAGATCCAGGGCTGGGTCGCCAATCGCTTCTACTACCAGGTGAACATCCCGCTCAAAGACGCCGCGATCTTGGCCAATTGCCCCGACCGCGACGTGCGCCGCCAATGGCTGCAACGCCTGCTCGACCACGACGGCGCCCCCGGCCAAGAGGGCGGCATCGAAGCCTGGCTGCGCCTGGGCCAAGCCGTGGGGCTGGACCCGGAGCAACTGCGCTCCCAGGAATTGGTACTGCCTGGCGTGCGCTTCGCGGTGGACGCCTATGTCAACTTCGCTCGCCGCGCCTGCTGGCAAGAAGCCGCCAGCAGCTCCCTGACCGAACTCTTCGCCCCCCACATCCACCAATCGCGCCTGGACGCCTGGCCCCGGCACTACCCCTGGATCGACCCGGCCGGCTACCAATACTTTCGCAATCGCCTGAGCCAGGCGCGGCGCGATGTGGAGCACGGTTTGGCGATCACCCTGCAGCACTACCGCACCCGCGAGGGCCAGGAGCGCATGCTGGACATCCTGCAATTCAAGCTCGACATCCTCTGGACCATGCTCGACGCCATGACCATGGCCTACGAGCTCGACCGCCCGCCCTACCACAGCGTCACCACGCAGCGCGCCTGGCACCGGGGAGTCACGCCATGAGCCTGGACCGTCGCCACACCCCGCGCTGGCGCCGCGGCTACCGCTTCCAGTACGAACCGGCACAGCGTGGCCATGTGCTGCTGTACCCCGAAGGCATGATTAAGCTCAACGACAGCGCCGCCCTGATCGGTGGCCTGATCGATGGCCGCCGCGATGTGGCGGCGATCATCGGCGAACTGGCCCGGCAGTTCCCGGATGTAGCCGAACTCGGTGACGACATCGAGCAATTCATGGAGGTCGCCCGTGCCCAGCACTGGATCGAACTGGCCTGAACACCTGCCGCCCAAACCCGCCGTCGGCTTGCCGCTGTGGCTGCTCGCCGAGCTGACCTACCGCTGCCCGCTGCAATGCCCCTATTGCTCCAACCCGCTGGATTTCGCCGCTCAGGGCCAGGAGCTGAGCACCGCGCAGTGGTTCCAAGTGATGGCGCAAGCGCGGGAGATGGGCGCGGCGCAACTGGGCTTTTCCGGCGGCGAGCCGCTGGTGCGCCAGGACCTTGCCGAGCTGATCGGCGAAGCCCGCAGGCTGGGCTTCTACACCAACCTGATTACCTCCGGCATCGGCTTGACCGAGGCGAAAATCCGCGATTTCAAAGAGGCCGGGCTGGACCATATCCAGATCAGCTTCCAGGCCAGCGACGAGCAGGTGAACAACCTGCTGGCCGGCTCGAAAAAAGCCTTCGCGCAGAAACTGGCCATGGCCCGCGCCGTGAAGGCCCATGGCTACCCGATGGTGCTCAACTTCGTCACCCACCGGCACAACATCGACCAGATCGAACGCATCATCGAGCTGTGCCTGGCCCTGGAGGCCGACTTCGTCGAACTCGCCACCTGCCAGTTCTACGGCTGGGCCCAGCTCAACCGCGCCGGGCTGTTGCCAACCCGCGAGCAACTGGTGCGCGCCGAACGGGTGACCAACGACTACCGCGCCCAACTGGAGGCCCAAGGCCACCCTTGCAAATTGATCTTCGTCACCCCGGACTACTACGAAGAACGCCCCAAGGCCTGTATGAACGGCTGGGGCAACCTGTTCCTGACCGTCACCCCGGACGGCACCGCGCTGCCCTGCCACGGCGCGCGGCAAATGCCGGTGCAGTTCCCCAACGTGCGCGAGCACAGCCTGCAGCACATCTGGTACGACTCGTTCGGCTTCAACCGTTATCGCGGCTACGACTGGATGCCCGAACCCTGCCGCTCGTGCGATGAAAAGGAACAGGACTTCGGCGGCTGCCGCTGCCAGGCCTTCATGCTCACGGGCGACGCCAGCCACGCCGACCCGGTGTGCAGCAAATCCCCCCACCACCCCATGATCCTTGCCGCCCGCGCCGAAGCCGAGCAGGCTGGCCAATCCATCTCGCAACTGGCCTTTCGCAATGAACGGAACTCACGCCTTATCGCCAAAATTTGAGCCCCTGAGCGCGACCGCCGCGGTGGCCGCCGGCACGGACTTCGCCGAGCTGTGCGCCGACGCCCGAGGGCTGTTCTGGAACCAGTACAACCCCGGCGACGGCGCCAGCCGTATCTGGCACTGGCAGGGCGGCGCGGCCCGTTGCCTGACGCCCGAGGGGTTCAGCGTGCGCAGCCGTGTCTACGAATACGGCGGCGGCGCGTTCTGCCTGAGCGATCAAGGCCTGGTGTTCGTCAATGAGGCCGACCAGCAGCTGTACCGCCAAGCCCTCGACGGCAGCGCGCCGGCGCCACTGACCCTGGGCACGCGCCGCTACGGCGACCTGCACTGGGCGGCTGGCCAGGTTTTGGCCTTGGAAGAAGATGGCAACCAGCATCGGTTGGTGAGTTTCAGCCTGCAAGACGGCACGCGCCAGGTGCTGGCGCAAGGGGCCGATTTCTACGCCGCGCCCACCCTCAGCCCCGATGGCCTGCGCCTGGCCTGGATCGAATGGAGCCGCCCGCACCAGCCTTGGACCGCCACACGCCTGATGCTCGCCGAACGCCAGCAAGGCCAGCCATGGGCCGCGCCGCGCTGCGTGGCCGGCGACGCTGCCGAGGAGTCTTTGCAGCAACCGCGCTTCGACGCCGCCTCGCGGCTCCATTGCCTGACCGACCGCGCCGGGTTCTGGCAGCCGTGGGTGGAGTGTGTATCCGGCCTGCGCCCGTTGCCTGCGGCAGCGGCGGACCACGGCCCGGCGCCGTGGCAACTGGGCGCCAGCACCTGGCAGCCCTTGGCCGATGGCGGTTACCTGGCGAGTTGGTGCGAAGCGGGTTTCGGCCGCCTCGGCATCCGCAACGGCGCAGGTGAGTGGAGGGACTTTACCGGCGCCTACAGCCGTTTTCGTAGCCTGGCCCTGGACGAAGAACGACTCTACGCGGTCGCCGCCTCGCCCTTGGCCCCGGCCGCCGTGATCGCTATCGACCGCCAGGGCGGCAGCGTACACATCCTCGCCGGCGGCAGCGCGCCCCTGCCCGCCGAGCGCATCAGCCAACCCCAGCCGCTGCGCTACCCCAGCGGCAACGGCGAGGCCCACGGCTTCTTCTACCCGCCCAGCGACGGCGCGACGAAACCACCGCTGCTGGTGTTCGTCCACGGCGGCCCAACGTCAGCTTGCTACCCGGTGTTCGACCCACGCATCCAGTTCTGGACCCAACGCGGCTTCGCCGTGGCCGACCTCAACTACCGCGGCAGCAGCGGTTACGGCCGCGCCTATCGCCAGGCGCTGCACTTGAGTTGGGGCGAAGTGGATGTGGAAGATGCTTGCGCCGTGGTCAGCCACTTGGCCGGGGAAGGCTTGATCGATGGCGAACGGGCGTTCATTCGCGGCGCCAGTGCGGGCGGCTACACCACCCTGTGCGCCTTGGCGTTCACCGAGGTGTTCCGTGGCGGCGCGAGCCTGTACGGCGTCAGCGACCCACAGGCCCTGACCCGTACCACCCACAAATTCGAGAGCGATTACCTGGATTGGTTGATCGGCGACCCCGAGCAGGATGCCCAACGTTACGCGGCCCGCACGCCGCTGCTCCATGCGGGGAACATCTGCGTGCCGGTGATTTTCTTCCAGGGCGAACTGGACGCCGTGGTCGTGCCACAACAGACCCGCGACATGCTCGCGGCCCTGCAAGCCAACGGCATTCGCACCCAAGCCCACTATTACCCGGACGAACGCCACGGCTTTCGCAAAGCCCACAACCAGGCCCATGCGCTGGAACAGGAGTGGTTGTTTTATTGCGAGGTGCTGTTGTAGTAAGCGGGCCAGCCCGCTTCCTACAACAACGTCAGCGCTTGGCGATGATGTACACCGCATGGATGATGCCGGGGATGTAGCCGCACAAGGTCAAGAGGATGTTCAGCCAGAACGCGCCGGCGAAACCCACTTGCAGGAACACACCCAGCGGCGGCAACAGAATGGCGATGATGATGCGGATAAAGTCCATGGGGCAGCTCCTGAAAAAATCGGCTCATGGGAGCCGGACAATCAATCGACCGCCCCCCAACGCCAGGGTTCAGTGCCGCGCCCTTCTCAGGCCAATATCTCAAGGCCATGTTTTTGCACGATGCTCAGTAACTTGAGCGCCATACCGCTGGGGTGCTTGTCCCCCGCTTCCCACTGTTTGACCGTGGACGCGCTGGTGTTGAGGTAACGGGCAAACACCGGTTGGCTGACATTGTTGCGCTCGCGCAGTTGCTGGATTTGCTGCGGGGAAATCTGCGCCGGCACCGGCGCCAAGCACGCCGCGTCGAACTGGCGCATGGTGGTCTTGCTGATCGCCCCCACGGCCAGCAACGCGCTGGCCGATTCGTGGACCGATTCGAGGGCCTCACTCTTGAATTTCTTACTCATCGTCTAACTCCATAAATTCGTTCATCGCCAACAACGCCTCGACCTGCGCTTCGCTCAACCCTTCGTAGGCCTTGGCCAACTCGCGAAACGCCAACAGCTCATCAGGGCTGATATTGCTCTGGTCCTGCTTGGCGAACAGACATTGATAAACCCAGTAGCGCCCGCCGCTGGCCAGCACAATCGAGCGATGGCGATTGCTGTTGAGGCGTTTTTTCCACACCCCGCCACCGAGGTTGTCCACGCGCCCCTGCAGGATTTCCCTGAAGGCCTGGCGCAGGTCCGCGTCAGAAATCCAGGCCTTGCGGGCTTGGGTAGCAAAGCGTTTGGTCTTGAACAGTCTTAACGTCATGGACATCCATTCCCACAACCATACCACCAAGTGGTATGTAATCAAGTGATGAATCGCAACCCGTCAGGTGCCGCGAGCGGGCAATCCCTGCCAGCCCCGCTAAAAAACCACTGCCACAGGCCGGTTCCAAGCCGCACGTGGCCCGGTGCAAAACCCGGTAAAAAAAACGCCCCCTGCCGAAAAAATCAGGCAGGAGGCGTGCGTTATTACCGCGAGACGGTTCGGGAATTGCGTGGGTTCAGACGGCGATGCCCTTGCGGCATTGCAATTGCGCGGTGCGCACCCGGGCGAAGGCGCGGGCCAGGCGTAGGAGCATTTCGTCGATGTTGCCTTTGCTGACGGTCAGGGCCGGGGTGAAGCTCAGGCTGTCCGGAGCGCAAGCCTTGAGCAGCAGGCCTTCGTAGCGCGCGGCCTTGACCACCGCATCCGCCGAGTCGTCGGCCAGTTGCACGCTCCATAGCAGCCCGCAGCCTTGCACCTGTTTTTGCGCATAGCGGTTGGCCAGCCGCGCCAGGCCTTCGCCCAGGTAATGGCCGCTCTCGCGTACATGGGCCAGGAAGCCGTTGTCCAGCACGCTGTTGAGCACCGCCAGGCCTGCGGCCATCGTCAGCGCGTTGCCGTGGTGCTGTTCGCCCACCTCGCCCACTTCAAAGCAGCAGGCCTGGCCCCGCGCCAGCAGGGCGGCCAGGGGCACGCCGCCGCCCAGGCCTTGGCCGAGGATGACGATATCGGCCAGCACACCGTAGGCCTGTTCCGCCAGCAACGTGCCGCAACGGCCCATGCCGGTGTGGGTTTCGTCCAGGATCAGCAAGATGCCCAATTCCCGGCACAGCCGCTCCACACCCTTGAGGTAATGCTCGCTGGCCGCCTCTACCTGGGGGGTGCTTTGCAGCGGTTCGAGCAGGATCGCCACGGTTTGCGCGTCGACATCGGCGTGCAGGGCGGGCAAGTCGTTGAAGGCTGGCGCGTAGTCCTGGCCGACCCGGATAACCCGCGCCGCGCCGCCACGGTGCAAGCGGCCCCACTTGCGCGCCAGTTGAATGGCCGCATCGCGGGCTTCGCTGTCGCTGCCCAGCAGGTAGGCCTGGTCGCTGCCGGTGCTGTGGCACAGGCGTTCGGCCAGGTTAAGCAGGCCACGGTTGTAGAAACCCGCGCCGGGGTTAATCAGCGCCTGGGCCTGGGCGGTCATGGCCTTGACCAGTGCCGAAGGGCTATGGCCAAGGGTGTTGGCCGCCGCGCCCTGGATGAAATCCAGGTAGGCGCGGTCTTCGCTGTCCCACAGCCAGGACCCCTGGCCACGCACGAATATTTGCTGGGGCCGTTCCACACTGGGCATCAGGCACTCACTTGAAAGGTTGTCGCGGGGCGACGATTGCCAGGGACTGGTCACCAGGTCATCCAGGCTCGGGGGGTTGCGACGCAAGTTGAACAGGTTCATGCGCGCAGGCCTTCCAGGGGCAGCCCCAACAGGCGCGCGGTCCAGTCTTCGACGCGGCCGCTGCGCATGCGCTTAATGGCAATGTCGCGCCAGCGTGAGGACAGCGCCGGGCAGTCCACCAGTTTTTTCAGCCCGGCGTGTTCCAGCGGCTCCTGATAAAAGCTGCGCAGGGCCCAGGCCACGGTCAAGCCGGGGTAGCTGCGCTGGATCAGCTCGAAAGGCTGGTCGGCGCTGACAAAACCGGGCTTGAGCACGCGGTAGAACCAGCCGCAGCGGCCGCTGTCCTGGGCTTGTTGCGGCAAGTCGAGCAGGCCCCAGCGGTGGCTCAGGCGATAGCACGGCGAGCGCGGCTGGCTGACTTGCAGCAAGGCACCGCCCCAGCGGAACAGGTCACCCAGGCACACGTGTTCTTCGCTCAGGCCACGGGAGGAGAGGTTTTCGCCGAAAGCTGGCGCGCACCAGTCGATCTGTGGATAACGTTTGCGCCAGTAGGCGTAGTGCTCGGCGGGGTAGTGATGCAGCGCCCGTTCGGGGCCGGTATGGAAGCGCGGGTCGCCGTGTTCGTCGCTGCCCAGGCCCTGTGGCCACAACCAGAGCCGGTTTGCAACCCGGTGTTTATCCGTGTCACTGACCAAACCCTGCCCGAGGTTTTTTGCCTTGCCTATGTAAACCCCTTCCACGCACACGCTGTTCATCTTGCTTTATGGCCCTGTAAGCCCTGTGAATAGGGGTTAGACTAGGCGCCTTGGCGGCAAACGGCCATTTCGTTTTTTCAGCATTTTCGATAAGTAAAACTTATGGATTTTAAGCAACTGCGTTATTTCGTCGCGGTGTATGAAGAAGGCCACGTGGGCCGGGCCGCCGAGCGCCTGTCGATCTCCCAACCGGCGCTCTCGCAGCAGATCCGCCAACTGGAGCAGAACCTTGACGTGAGCCTGTTCGAGCGCAGCAGCAAACGCCTGCTGCCGACCCTCGCCGCACACACTCTGTACAACCACGCCCTGCCTTTGCTCGACGGCATGCAACGCGCCCGCGAGGCCCTGCGCAACTTCCAGGGCCAGGCCCTGCGCACCCTGGCCATTGGCGTGCTGCAAACCGTGCACACCAGCCTGGTGCCGCAAATGCTCGAACGGGTGCGCCAGGCCCAACCGCACTTGGTGGTGCAGATCTACGAACTCACGGGGCTGGAGATCGAACGGCGCTTGCTCAATGGCTCGCTGGACATCGGCATCAGTTATCTACCGCCGCGCCAGCCCGGTTTACACGGCGTGTTGTTGTACGAAGATGAACTGACGCTGGTCATCCCCGAGGATCATCCGCTGCGCGAATTCAAGAAAGTTTCCATGAGCCAAGCCGCGGAATTGCCGATGTTGCTGCTGGGGGAGGAGTTCCAGGTGCGACAAATCTGGCAGGCGCAACTGGCCAGCCTCGGCCGCCGCCCGCAGGTGCAGGCTGAGTTGAACAACATGGCGGGGATTCTCGACAGCCTGCCCCACACACGCTTGGCCACGGTGTTGCCCGGGCGCTCGCAACAGGCCCACGGTAATCAGGCGCTGCTGTGGAAACCGCTGAGCGAGCCACGGGTGCTGCTCAAGGTGGGCTTGGTGTGCCGCGACATGCAGCGCCAGCAAGTGTCATTAGCGTTGCTGCGCAACCTGCTGGAAGAGGTGATGAACGGCCCGGACGGGCGCTTGAACGGGCCGACGACCCTGGACGTGTTGTAGCCGCGACTTTTTCGCGGGCAAAAGAAAACCCCGCCGAAGCGGGGCTTTGCAGACTGTTTCCCTGACATCCATTTCACTCCGCCGTCCTGGCAGAATCCTACGTGTCCGTGTTGTTACTTGTGCGCTTCCTGCGCGACGTCCATGAACAGTAGATTAGCTGTGGATCCAATCTGCCGATATGGGAGAACGGCAGCACGCCACGTAAGAGAATGCTTACATGGCGTTACAAACATCAGAACTGCGCCGCATCCAACAGGAACAACGATTCGCTGCCGGCCTTGACCGAAGCACTCAGCGAATGGATACGCGGCAGCAGGCGGGCGAAGTAGAAGCGCGCCGTGCCCAGTTTGCTGGCGTAGAAGTCGTCCTGGGTTTCCTTGCCCAATGCCGCCTTCGCCATCAGTGCCCACATGTAGCCGTAAGCCATGTAGCCGAAGGCTTGCAGGTACTCCACCGACGCGGCGCCGATTTCATTCGGGTTGCCCTTGGCGCGGTCCAGCAGCCATGCCGTCAGGTCGTCGAGGTTGTCCACCGCGTCGTTCAACGGCTTGGTGAATTCGCCCAGGTCGGCACTGGCGGTGGCGGTGAAATGGCGCACTTCGTCAGCGAACAATTTATAGAACGCGCCGCCGCTGCCGACGATCTTGCGCCCCACCAGGTCCAGCGCCTGGATACCGTTGGTGCCTTCGTAGATCTGGGTGATGCGTACGTCACGCACCAGTTGCTCCTGGCCCCATTCGCGGATATAGCCGTGGCCGCCGAAAATCTGCTGGCCGTGCACGGTGGTTTCCAGGCCCAGGTCGGTCAAGAAGGCCTTGGCCACGGGGGTCAGCAGCGCCACGAGGTCGTCGGCGCGTTTGCGTGTGGCAGCATCTTCGCTGAACTTGGCGGTATCGAGCTGCATGGCCACGTAAGTGGAGAACGCACGGCCGCCTTCGTTCGCCGCTTTCATGGTCAGCAGCATGCGCCGCACGTCCGGGTGGACAATGATCGGGTCGGCGACTTTGTCCTTGGCTTGCGGGCCGGTCGGCGAACGGCTTTGCAGGCGATCGCGGGCGTATTCGATGGCGTTCTGGTACGAGCGCTCGCCGGAGGCCAGGCCCTGGATACCCACGCCCAGACGCTCGTAGTTCATCATGGTGAACATCGCCGCGAGGCCTTTGTTCGGCTCGCCCACCAGATAGCCGATGGCTTCGTCGAAGTTCATCACACAGGTGGCGGATGCCTGGATGCCCATCTTGTGTTCGATGGAGCCGCAGGTCACCGGGTTGCGCGCACCCAGGCTGCCGTCGGCATTGACCATGAATTTGGGCACCAGGAACAGCGAGATGCCTTTGGGCCCGGCCGGGGCGTCCGGCAGCTTGGCCAGCACCAGGTGGATGATGTTTTCGGTGAGGTCGTGTTCGCCGCCAGTGATGAAGATCTTGGTGCCGCTGACCTTGTAGGAACCGTCGGCCTGCGGCTCGGCCTTGGTGCGGATAATGCCCAGGTCGGTGCCGGCATGGGGCTCGGTCAGGCACATGGAGCCGGCCCAAACGCCGGCGTACATGTTCGGCAGGTACGCGGCCTTGAGCTCTTCGCTGGCGTGGGCGTTGATCGAAACGCAGGCGCCGGAGGTCAACATCGGGTACAGGCCAAAGGCCAGGCTGGAGGAGTTAATCATCTCTTCGACCTGGGCCGACACGGCTTTGGGCATGCCCATGCCGCCGAACGCCGGGTCGCCGCCCACGCCTACCCAGCCGCCTTCGGCGTAGGTCTGGTAAGCCTGGGGGAAGCCTTGCGGGGTGGTAACCACGCCATCGTTCCAGCGGCAGCCTTCTTCGTCGGCGCTGCGGCTCAGGGGGGCGATGCTTTTGCTGGTGACCTTGCCAGCCTCTTCGAGAATCGCCTCGACCGTTTCAGCGTCAACGCTGTCGGCCAGTGCAGGCAGCTCGGCCCAGAGTTTGGCGACCTCGAAAACTTCATTGAGGACGAAGCGCATATCGCGCAGGGGCGCTTTGTAGTCAGCCATGGCAAACCTCGTGGGAACGTGAAAAGTGATTCGTGGGATCGGGTGTCAACAAGGCCCCGAGTGTACCCGAACAACTTTTGCGACACATAGGGTCGCCTCGTGACTTATTTGTTATTTTTGGTCACCAAAAAGAAGGGGAACCGCGCTGTGGGAGCAACTGTGTTACCCCTACCACTCATCACCGCCACTGCGTGCCGCCATCGCGAGCAGGCTCGCTCCCACAGAGAAAAAATGAAAACCTCACCCACACCACAGTTCAACGGTGGGAGCGGGCTCGCCCGCGATGGCGGCGGCATATCCAACATCAGTGCTGGTTGAGCCAATGCTATCGCGGGCGAGCGGAGCGCCGCGCGGCCCGCTCACACCGTTCCTCTTACAGCGCAAACAACCCCGCCGGCAGTTTCATCAGGCAATCGCTGCCCGCTTCGATGGCGGCGCGATGGGCGGCGGTGCGTGGCAGCAGGCGCTTGAAGTAGAACTCGCACGTTGCCAGTTTGCCCTGGCAGTAATCGCCGTCACCGCTGCCCTCGCTCAATTGCGCCTGGGCCACCAGGGCCATGCGCAGCCACAGGTAGGCGAGGATGATGTAGCCGCTGTACATCAGGTAATCCAGGGCGGCGGCGCCCACTTCGTCAGGGTTTTTCATCGCGGCCATGCCGACCTTCGTGGTCAATTCGCCCCACTGCTGGTTCAGGCCATTGAGCTGAGCGACATAGGCACCCAACTGCGGGTGGCCGCTGTTGGCTTCGCAGAACTTATGCACGATTTTGGTGAAGCCGCGCAGCAATTTGCCCTGGCTGCCCAGCACCTTGCGCCCCAGCAAGTCCAGGGCCTGGATGCCGTTGGTGCCTTCGTAGATCGGCGCGATACGGCAATCGCGCACCAGTTGCTCCATGCCCCATTCGCGGATGAAACCGTGGCCGCCAAACACCTGCATGCCGTGGTTGGTCACTTCCAGCCCGGTTTCGGTCATGAACGCCTTGCAGATCGGCGTGAGAAACGCCAGCAGGTCTTCGGCGTCCTGGCGTTGTGCCTCGTCCGCGCCCAGGTGGGCCACGTCCAGCAGTTGCGCGGTGAAGTAGGTCAGGGCGCGGTTGCCTTCGTTGAAGGCTTTCATGGTCAGCAGCATGCGCCGCACGTCGGGGTGGACGATGATCGGGTCGGCGCTCTTATCTGGCGCCTTGGGGCCGGTCAGCGCGCGCATTTGCAGGCGCTCGTTGGCGTACTTGATCGCACCCTGGAAGCTCGCTTCCCCCAGGCACAAGCCCTGCATGCCGGTGCCCAGGCGAGCGTGATTCATCATGGTGAACATGCAGTTGAGGCCCTTGTTGGCCTCGCCGATCAGAAAGCCCTGGGCCTCGTCGAAGTTCAGCACGCAGGTGGCCGAAGCCTTGATGCCCATTTTGTGTTCGATCGAGCCGCAGCTCACGCCATTGCGCGCCCCCGCCTCGCCCGCCGCATCGGGCAGGAACTTGGGCACGATGAACAGGGAAATACCCTTGGTGCCGGCCGGCGCGTCCGGCAGCTTGGCCAGCACCAGGTGGATGATGTTGTCGCTCAGGTCGTGCTCACCGGCAGAGATGAAAATCTTGCTGCCGGACACCGCGTAGCTGCCGTCGGCCTGGGGCACGGCGCGGGTCTTGATGATGCCCAGGTCGGTGCCGCAATGGGCTTCGGTCAGGCACATGGTGCCGGTCCATTGGCCGGCGGTGAGTTTGTTCAGGTACAGCTGTTTTTGCGCCTCGGTGCCGTGGGCGTGGATCGCCGACATCGCGCCGTGGGTCAGGCCCGGGTACATGCCCCAGGAGGTGTTGCTGGAGCCGACCATTTCGCTGATGACCAGCCCCAAGGAATGGGGCAAGCCCTGGCCGCCGTAGGCCGGGTCCGCCGCCAGGCCATGCCAGCCGCCCTCGACGTACTGGGCGAACGCCTGTTTGAAGCCCTGGGGCGTGGTGACGACGCCGTTGTCGAAGTGGCAGCCCTCTTCGTCGCCGCTGCGGTTGAGCGGCGCCAGCACGTTTTCGCAGAACTTGGCGCCCTCTTCGAGGATTGCATCGACCATGTCCGGGCTGGCGTCCGTGGCCCCCAACGCGGCGTAGTTGGCGTGGAAATCAAACACGTGGTCGATCAGAAAGCGCATGTCGCGCAGGGGAGCTTTGTACTCGGGCATGGTGGTTTCTCCGGCGGCAGATCGCTCCAACCTACTGCCGCCTACCGCCCCCGACAATCACCGTGCGGGCGCTGAATGCGCAATCATCACTCAACCCGCAGCTTCGTCCATGCGCACCGCGCCGCGCCGCGCCTGGCCGAACGCCATGACGCAATTGCGGCCCGCGCCCTTGGCGCTGTACAGCGCCTGGTCGGCGGATTTGAGCACCTCTTCGGGGGTGCGTTGCTCCTGGCGCTCGGCGGCACCGATGCTGACCGTCACGGCCACGGTGGTCGCCGCCGCACCGGCGCGGCGCTGGCGGCCCTGTTGGTCGTCCTGGGGGCGGCTGTCGGGGTTGCGCAGGTGGATGTTGTAGGTGGCGATGGCTTCGCGGATCACCTCCAGGTGCGGCAGGCATTCCTCCAGGGTCTTGCCGGCGAACACCAGGGCGAACTCTTCGCCGCCATAGCGGTACGCGCGCCCGCCGCCACCGATCTTCGACAGTTTGCTGGCCACCAGGCGCAGCACCTGGTCGCCAACGTCGTGGCCGTGGGTGTCGTTGAATTTCTTGAAGTGGTCGACGTCGCTCATCGCCAGCACGTAGTTGCGGCCCAAGCGCTGCAAACGCTCGTTGAGGGCGCGCCGCCCCGGCAGGCCGGTCAGCTCATCGCGAAAGGCCATTTGGTAGGCCTCGTGGGCCACAGCGGCGGCGATCATCAACATCACCTGGCTGCACAGGATGTTCAGGGTGAACGGCAGGATGAAGGTTTTGGGCAGCATCCAAAACAACCCCAACAGGCCCACCAATTGCGCCGCGTGCAACGGCCGCGGATGGCGCCAATACTGCACGCCTAGCAACACGAATGCGGCGAGGAACACCGGGTACGACAACTGGATCAGGCTCATCCACGCGCCGTGCAGCGCCGGCCAACGGATCTCCGCCAGCCAATTGAGCAACGCCTCGGGGTAACTCTGCTCCAGGCTCAGGGCCACGCTGCCGAACACCAGCAACACCGCGAACCGCGCCACCATGTCCTGGAACAGGTGCGTGCGCTCCTGCCATGCGGCGAACAGGCCATACAACAGCGGCAGCAACAGGCAACACAGGTGGAACACCACCGCCGCATCCGCACGTACCACGCCGTTATCGCGGAAGTAGTCGGTCTGGGTGTCCAGCAGGAAGTAGGCGATGTACACCGTGACCATCAGAAACAGTTCGCGCTGGCGTCGGTAAACCGCGCAGTACGCACCGCCGAGCAACAGCACCAGGGTCGGCAACACGTTGAACAGCGAGGTGAAGAAGACGTTGAGTTCCTTGACGTAGGCGGCCGCAAGCCCGGTCAGCAGCAGTACTAAAGAAGGGACGAAATGACTCAAACGTACAGCGGAAGAACGCGGCAAGGGTAAAGCTCCGACTCGTCGGTTAGATAGATGGCATTGTGCCTGCTTCTTTGGCAGTTAAGCACAGGCAATGTGACACACAGCACATTGCCATCACGTTAACGGCCGCCGTGGCGAATCCCTGAGTGTTTAGGTCAAGTTTTTTTGGGGCACATGGCGGGCGCCAAAAAACGCGGTGGCGAGCCGCTGCCCGAGCCTGACCGCGCCGCAAAAAAAACACCCCGCGAAAGCCAGGCTCTCGCGGGGTGCAGGCCGCCGCTCCCGAGGGGGCGGCGGCGCTAGAGGTGAATTCGCCGGGGCTTAGTAGCCCAGTGCGAAGTCCTCTTCTTTCATGTCCATCAGGTTGTTGGCGCCCGACAGCATGGTGGCCACGTGGGTACGGGTACGCGGCAGGATGCGCTGGAAGTAGAAGCGCGCGGTTTGCAGCTTGGCGGTGTAGAACGCCTCTTCGCTGGTGCCGGCCGCCAGTTTTTCCGCCGCCAGGCGTGCCATGTCGGCCCAGAAGTAGGCCAGGCAGGCGTAACCGGAGTACATCAGGTAATCCACCGAGGCGGCACCGACTTCTTCGCGGTCTTTCATCGCGGCCATGCCGACCTTCATGGTCAACTCGCCCCACTCTTTGTTCAGTGCAGCCAGCGGCGTGACGAATTCCTGGACGGCTTCGTTGCCTTCGTTGGTCTGGCAGAACTTGTGCACGATCTTGGTGAAGCCTTTGAGCGCTTCGCCCTGGGTCATCAGCACTTTGCGGCCCAGCAGGTCGAGTGCCTGGATGCCGGTGGTGCCTTCGTACAGCATGGAAATGCGGCTGTCGCGAACGTTCTGCTCCATGCCCCATTCGGCGATAAAGCCGTGGCCGCCATAGATCTGCACGCCGTGGTTGGCGGACTCAAAACCGACTTCGGTCATGAAGGCCTTGGCGATCGGAGTCATGAAAGCCAGCAGTGCGTCGGCTTTCTTCTTCTCTTCTTCGTCGACGCCGTATTTGACGATGTCCACTTGCTTGGCGGTGAAGTACACCATCGCGCGGTTGCCTTCGGCGAATGCCTTCATGGTCAACAGCATGCGGCGCACATCGGGGTGCACGATGATCGGGTCAGCGGCTTTGTCCGGCGCTTTAGGGCCGGTCAGGGAGCGCATTTGCAGGCGATCGCGGGCGTATTTCAGGCCGCCCTGGAAGCCGATTTCGGCGTGGGCCAGGCCTTGCAGCGCGGTGCCCAGGCGTGCGGTGTTCATGAAGGTGAACATGCAGTTCAGGCCTTTGTTCGCCGGGCCGATGAGGAAACCGGTGGCCGCGTCGAAGTTCATCACGCAGGTGGCGTTGCCGTGGATGCCCATCTTGTGTTCCAGGGAACCGCAGGTGACTGCGTTGCGCGCACCGATGCTGCCATCGGCGTTAGGCATGAACTTGGGAACGATGAACAGGGAAATGCCTTTGGTGCCGGCCGGTGCATCGGGCAGGCGAGCCAGGACGATGTGGACGATGTTGTCGGCCATGTCGTGTTCGCCGGCCGAGATGAAGATCTTGGTGCCGGTGACTTTGTAGGAGCCGTCGGCCTGAGGTTCGGCCTTGGTGCGCAGCATGCCCAGGTCGGTGCCGCAGTGCGGTTCGGTCAAGCACATGGTGCCGGTCCATTCGCCGGAAACCAGCTTGGTCAGGTAGGCCTCTTGCTGCTCAGGCGTACCGTGCTCGGAGATGGTGTTCATCGCGCCGTGGGACAGGCCTGGGTACATGCCCCACGACCAGTTCGACTCGCCGACCATTTCGCTGACCGCCAGGCCCAGGGACTCAGGCAGACCCTGGCCACCGTGCTCGACGTCATGGGCCAGGCTCGGCCAGCCGCCTTCGACGAATTGCTTGTAGGCTTCCTTGAAGCCGGTCGGCGTCTTCACGCCCGACTCGCTCCAGGTGCAACCTTCCAGGTCGCCCACGCGGTTCAGCGGTGCCAGCACCTGTTCACAAAACTTGGCGCCTTCCTCGAGGATGGCGTTAACCATGTCGGGGGTAGCGTCCTGGCAAGCCGGAAGGCTCTGATAATGCGCTTCGTAGCCGAGCAGTTCGTCACGAACGAAGCGAATATCACGCAAGGGGGCCTTGTAGTCAGGCATAGCGATAAACCTCTGCTTATGTAACCGGGGATGAACGACCGTATGGATTTGTTGTAACGGTCAAACAGTTGTTTGAAACATACGTTTACGACCAAACCTTGTCAAGCATCGTGGATGCGCCATTCGTCTAGGCTCGCCGCACACACGGGCACACAGTTGCCTGCAGCGAATGCCGCAAAATATTTCAGAGGGATAAAGGCGAAGCTAAACGCCTGACACGGGCAACGCCGCGTCAGGGTCGGGGGAAGGGCTTAAGCGTAAGTATCGATCAGGGTGCCGAGCACTTCGTCGGAGGCCTTGGCGACTTTTACGCCCAGTTCTGCCTGGATCTTGCCTTGGGCCATGTCCACCAGGTCGCTGGCCATGTCTGATTGCTGCGCGCGATCGACCTGAAAGCCAGCAGGCGTGCGGTCGACGCTTTGGCCGGCGATCTGGCCGGCCGCCTGATCGACGCGGTTCAAGCCGGTCTGGATGGCGCTGACGCCGGAATAAAACGCGGTATTCCCGGAGATATTCATGGGAGCACTCAATCCTTAAAAGGGCAAACAGCCATCATTGAAGCAGAGTCACCGGCAAAAGGCCCGTCAATAACACTAATGGCACGGGGCGCCACCATAGGCAAAATCTTCCCCGTGGCTAATCCAGCAGGTCCAGTTGCAGGTGTTCGGCCACGGCTTGGGCACTGGCCACCTTGAGGGTCGGCACCCGCCCAAGGCACGGCGCCGGTAGGCGTTCGGCCAGGGTGGCGAGGTTTTCTTCCAGCCGCGAGGTATTGGGGTCGATGATGTTGGCCACCCAACCGGCCAGTTGCAGGCCATCGCGGGCGATGGCTTCGGCGCTGAGCAGGGCATGGCTGATGCAGCCCAGGCGCACGCCCACCACCAAAATCACCGGCAAGCCTAGGGCCATGGCCAGGTCCGACAGGTTGTCCTGGCCCGCCAACGGCACGCGCCAACCACCGGCGCCTTCGATCAGGGTGAAATCGGCCTGCAGGGCGAGGATGTCGCGCATCGGCCCCAGCAGCGATTGCACCGTCAACGCCACGCCGGCTTCGCGCGCCGCCAGGTGCGGGGCGATGGCCGGCGCAAACGCCACCGGGTTCACCTGCTCGTAGGCAAGCGCCAGCGTGCATTCGGCCAGCAGCGCCAGGGCATCGGCGTTGCGCAGGCCCTTGGCCGTCACCTCGCACCCGGAGGCCACCGGTTTGCCCGCCGCGGTGCTCAGCCCCGCCGACCGCGCGGCGTACAGCAGGCCGGCGGCGATGGTGGTCTTGCCGACATCGGTGTCGGTGCCGGTGATGAAGTAAGCGGCGCTCATAAGGGGTTCTCCAGCACGGCGTAGACCACTTGGTAAGTCGCGGGCAAGCCCTGGGGCTGGCGGAACTGCTCATAGGCCTGGATCAAGCCGAGCAGGCGCGCCCGCCCGGTCAGCCCGCCCGGGCGCCCCGGGTTGAGGTTGTGGGCACCGAGGGCCTTGAGTTCGTGGGTCAGGCTGCGCACGTGGGGGTAATGCAGCACCTGCGCCCGCACCTGCAGGCTGACGACCCGCAAGCCACTGGCCGCGCACAGGCGTTGGTAGTCGCCCCGTTCGCGGAAGCGGTTGACGTGCACCTGGCCGTCTACCGCCGCCCAACTGTCACGCAACTCGGCCAAGGTGCCGCTACACAGGCTGGCGAAGGCCAGCACGCCGCCCGGCTTCAGTACCCGCCGCGCTTCGCTGAGCACCGTGGCGAAGTCGGCGCACCATTGCACCGCCAGGCTAGAGAACACCAGGTCGCAGCTCCCGGCCTGCAACGGCAAGCGCTCAGCATCCCCGGCGACAAAATGCGCCGCGCCGCCCAAAGGCCGCGCGTGGTTGAGCATGCCTTCGGCGATATCCAGTGCCACCCCTTCGCTGCCGGTAAAACGCCGGGCCAGGGCGCGGCTGAAATGGCCGGTGCCGCAGCCCAAGTCGAGCCAGCGCCCCGGGCGCAAGCCCTGGGGCAGGCGTTGCAGTAAGGCGTCGCCCACCCCGCGTTGCAACTGGGCGACGCTGTCGTAAGTGGCCGCCGCCCGGGAAAACGAGGCCGCCACCTGACGTTTGTCGGGCAACACGGCGCTCAGGCGCGGCAAGGCTAAATCAGTCATCGGCACACTCATGCAAAAACGCTTGGATCGCACCCGCCACTCCATGGGGGTCTTCCAGCAAAAAACTGTGGCTGGCCTGTTCGATCAGACCCACCTCTATATCCGGCAGCAACGCCAGCAGGTCACCGGCGGCTTCGGCGGGCACCAACGCGTCGAGGCCGGCGAACAGGTGCAACTGCGGGCCGCGATAGGCTTGCAGGGCTTGGCGGGTATCCAGTTGCGCCAACAACTCCAGGCCTGCCAACAACACGTCCGGCGCGGTGGCCGGCGCGGCCGCCAGCATCAGCCGCGCCAGGCCTCGGGCGTCTTCGGCGCCTTGCGCGCACAGCAGGCTGAAGCGTTTGAGGGTCTGGCGCGGGTCGCTGGCGCAACCGCTGAGGAAGGCGTCGAAGGTTTCGCCCGGCATGGCGCTGGGCCAGTGCTCGTGGGCGACAAAACTCGGGTTGCTGGCCAGGGTCAGCAAGCCGCAGCAGCGCTCGCCACGGCGCGCCGCCAGGGCCGAGGCAAGCATGCCGCCCAGGGACCAGCCGCCGAGCCAGGCATCATCGGGCAGGCTGGCGTCAAGTTCGTCGAGCCACTCCTCGGGGTCGCCGGACAACAGCGCCGGCAGCGGCTCGATCTCCACCCGCAGGTGTTCGTCCAGGCCCCGCAGCGCCGCCGCCAAGGGTTCCAGCGGCGAGACGCCCAGGCCCCAGCCCGGCAGCAGAATCAGTCGATCACGCATCAGTAGGCTCCGGTCCAGGTTCGGCAAAGCAGTCGGCCAGTGCATTTAACAGTAGCTGTACCTGCGCCTCGCTGTGGGCGGCGGTCAGGGTCACGCGCAACCGGGCGCTGCCGGCCGGCACGGTGGGCGGGCGGATCGCGGTGACCATCAGGCCTCGCTCGCGCAAGCGCTGAGACAGGCGCACGGCACGGGCGCTGTCGCCCACCAGGATCGGCTGGATCGGCGTGAAGCTGTCCATCAGTTGCAGGCCGATCTGCTCGGCGCCCCGGCGGAACTGGCGGATCAGGCCGTTCAAGTGCTCGCGCCGCCAATGTTCGCTGCGCAGCAGCTCCAGGCTCTTGAGGGTGGCACAGGCCAAGGCCGGCGGTTGGCTGGTGGTATAGATGTAAGGCCGGGCAAACTGGATCAGGCTTTCGATCAGGTCATCGCTGCCGGCAACGAACGCCCCGGCGGTGCCGAACGCCTTGCCCAGGGTGCCGACCAGCACCGGCACCTCTTCCGCGCCCAGGCCAAAATGCTCGACGATACCGCCGCCCGTGGCGCCCAACGGGCCGAAGCCATGGGCGTCGTCCACCATCAGCCACGCGCCCTTGGCCCGGGCTTCGCGGGCCAGGGCCGGCAGGTCGGCCAAATTGCCGTCCATGCTGAATACGCCATCGGTGACCACCAGGGTATTGCCCGTGGCGCGCTCCAGGCGCTTGGCCAGGCTGGCCGCGTCGTTGTGCAGATAGCGGTTGAAACGCGCCCCGGACAGCAACCCGGCATCCAGTAGGGAGGCGTGGTTGAGGCGGTCTTCCAGCACCGTGTCGCCCTGCCCCACTAGCGCAGTCACCGCCCCGAGGTTGGCCATGTAGCCGGTGGTGAACAGCAGCGCCCGCGCCCGCCCGGTGAATTCGGCCAGGGCTTCTTCCAGCGCGTGGTGCGGGCCCGCATGGCCGACCACCAGATGCGACGCTGCGCCGCCCACGCCCCAGCGCTCGGCCCCGGCGCGCCAGGCTTGGATCACTTGCGGGTGATTGGCCAGGCCCAGGTAGTCGTTATTGCAGAACGCCAGTAAGGGCTGGCCATCGACCACCACCTGTGGCCCTTGCGGGCTGTCCAGCAGCGGACGCTGGCGGTAGAGGTTAGCGGCGCGCCGAGCGGCCAGGCGTGCGGGAAGATCGAAGGGCATGGGGGCCTCGAAAGGGGATCAAAGCAGGAAGCAATCAAGCGGTGGGCGCCGGTTCGCGCCCACCGTTGTTTCGGGCCGGTCAGAGCGCCGCGTTGTAGAACAGCTCACTGCTCTTTTGCTCCACCAGCGCTTGTTCGATGGCAGCTTGGTGCACTTCGTCGGCGTGCTCTTCGCGGGCTTCGGGGGCGATGCCCAGGCGCGCGAACAGTTGCATGTCCTTGTCGGCCTGGGGGTTGGCGGTGGTGAGCAGTTTGTCGCCGTAGAAAATCGAGTTGGCGCCCGCAAAAAACGCCAGGGCCTGCATCTGATCGTTCATCGCCTCGCGCCCGGCCGACAGGCGCACGTGGGATTGGGGCATGAGGATGCGCGCCACGGCCAGCATGCGGATGAAGTCGAACGGGTCGACATCCTCGGCGTTTTCCAGGGGCGTGCCTGCAACCTTGACCAGCATGTTGATCGGCACCGATTCCGGGTGCTGTGGCAGGTTGGCCAGTTGGATCAGCAGGTTGGCGCGGTCGTCCAGCGACTCGCCCATGCCCAGGATGCCGCCGGAGCAGATTTTCATGCCCGAATCACGCACGTAGGCCAGGGTTTGCAGGCGCTCGCTGTAGGTGCGAGTGGTGATGATGTTGGCGTAGAAATCCGGCGAGGTGTCGAGGTTGTGGTTGTAGTAATCCAGCCCGGCCTGGGCCAGCGCCTCGGTCTGTTCCTGGTCGAGGCGGCCCAGGGTCATGCAGGTTTCCAGGCCCATGGCCTTGACGCCCTGGACCATTTGCAGCACGTAGGGCATGTCCTTGGCGGACGGGTGCTTCCACGCCGCGCCCATGCAAAAACGCGTCGAGCCGATGGCCTTGGCCCGGGCCGCTTCTTCGAGGACCTGCTGCACTTGCATCAGCTTTTCTTTTTCCAGCCCGGTGTTGTAGTGGCCGGACTGTGGGCAGTACTTGCAGTCTTCCGGGCAGGCGCCGGTTTTGATCGACAGCAGGGTGGAAACCTGCACGCGGTTGGCGTCGAAATGCGCGCGATGCACCGTTTGCGCCTGGAACAAGAGGTCGTTGAAGGGCTGAACGAACAGCGCCTTGACTTCGGCCAAAGACCAATCGTGACGCAGTTTGGCGGTGATGCTGGCGCTCATCGGCGGATTTCCTTGTTTATGCTGGGCAGACGACCGGGCGGCGATACCCACAGTCGTGACACGGATGTTCGGCATAGTTAAGGAAGAGCCATGCACTGTCAACCACGCGGCAAACACCAGGTTTACATCTGGTTAAAAAGCAACCAATCCTGTTTGCTTTGCGATGAATCCACCGGTACGCCTCAAGCCATTTGCACGCCGTGCGAGAGCGAACTGCCGTGGTTGGGCGATCACTGCCTGCGCTGCGCCCTGCCATTAGCCATGGCGGGCCTGACCTGCGGCCAATGCCTGAAGCGACCTCCCGCATTCCAACAAGTCGTTGCGCCTTGGGCCTACGGCTTCCCGGTGGACAGCCTGGTGAGCCGTTTCAAGCACCAGGCAAACTGGCCATATGGCCGCATGATGGCCGAACTTCTCAGCCAACTCCTGCGCTATCGCTTCGATGAAGGCCTGCCCCGCCCCGACCTGCTGCTACCCGTGCCGCTGGCCGCCCAGCGCCTGCGCGAGCGCGGCTTCAACCAGTCAGCCCTGCTGGCGCGATGGTTGAGCGAACGCCTGCACATCCCCGAGCAGCCGCACTGGCTCCTGCGCCCGCTGGAGACGCCCACCCAGCAAGGGCTGTCGGCCAAGGCCCGGCAACGTAACCTGCGCCGCGCCTTTGCCCTGGCGCCCGAGGCCCAGGTGCACGGCCGCCACTTGGCCCTAGTGGACGACGTGTTGACCACCGGCGCCACCGCCCACAACCTGGCGCGCCTGCTGCGGGCGGGCGGCGCGGCGCGGGTCGATGTGTATTGCCTGGCCCGCACGCCCAAGCCCGAAGGCCCGCGCTGACTTGACTCTCAAGCGCCAAGCGGCCAACGTCCCCTCACTCCAGCCGTTAGTAGCACGCCGCCATGCCCGTACCGTCACCGCTGTCCCAACATTTCGTCCGCCGCCCGCAGCGCATTGCCCTGTTGCAGCACATCGCCGACCAGGGCTCGATCACCCGCGCCGCGAAAAGCGCCGGCCTGAGCTACAAGGCGGCTTGGGACGCCATCGACGAACTCAACAACCTGGCCCACAAGCCCCTGGTGGAACGCAGCGTCGGCGGCAAGGGCGGCGGCGGTGCGCGGTTGTCCGAAGAAGGGCTGCGGGTGCTGCGCCTGTATCAGCGTTTGCAGGCCTTGCAGGCTCAGGTGCTGGAAGCGGCCGAGGACGCCAGCGACCTCGACCTGCTCGGGCGCCTGATGCTGCGCACCAGCGCGCGCAACCAGTTGCATGGCAAGGTCCAGCGCATCGACAGCCAGGGCCGCAACGACCTGATTAGCCTGGAACTGGCTGCCGGCTTGACCATCCAGGCGCAGATCACCCGCGACAGCACCCAACGCCTGGAACTGCACGTTGGCACCCAGGTGGTGGCCCTCATCAAGGCCGGGTGGCTGCAATTGCTGGGCGCCGACCAGGCCCCCATCGCTGGGCACAACTGCCTGCTGGGCCTGATCGATGAGATCCTCGACGCCGAGGGCGGCCCCAGCGAAGTGCGCATCGCCCTGCCCAACGGCCAAACCCTCTGTGCCCTGGCCGAAGCCGAGCAATTGCGCGAGCTGGCCCTGATGGCGGGCAAACCGGTGCAAGTGCAATTCGCCCCTTCCCTTGTGTTGCTGGGCACGCCGCTGTAAACCTTGGCGGCACTCAATAACCAAATTGCATATCAACCAATCCAATCAGTCTTAGACTCTCTAAGCGCGGCTCTCTAAGGTGTCGCCCGCGGCCGCCCCGAGCGCGCCCGATACCTCATACGAGATTCGTCCGCCAAAGGAAGCCCGATGTCCTGGGACTCGCTACCCCTGTTGTTTGTCGCCGCCCTGTTGCTTTGGCTGCTGGTGTCCTTCGTGCGCGAAAAATGGAGCGCCGATGTGGTCGCCGCCATTGGTGTCGCGGCCCTGCTGGTGACCCAGATCCTCAGCCCCGGCGAAGTGCTCGGCGTGCTGAGCAACTCGGCGCCGGTGACCATCGCCTGCATGTTCGTGCTCTCGGCGGCGCTGGAGCGCACCGGTTGCATCGACGCCCTAGGCAACTGGCTGGGCAACCTGGTGGGCGACCGGCCACTGCGGGTGCTGGGCGGGTTGATGATTACCGCATTGGTGATTTCCGCGTTCCTCAACAACACCCCGGTGGTGGCGATCCTCACCCCGGTGGCCATTGCCCTGGCCAAGCGCTCGAGCACCTCGCCGTCGAAACTGCTGATCCCGCTGTCCTATGCCACGGTGCTGGGCGGCATGCTGACCATGATCGGCACCTCGACCAACATTCTCGTCGACGGCGTGGCGCGCAAGGCCGGGCTGGCGCCGTTCGGCATGTTCGAGATCACCCCGGCGGCGCTAATGTTCGCCGCCGTGGGCTTTGTCTACTTGATGCTGTTCAGCAATCGCCTGCTGCCCGACCGCGACAGCCTGTCCAAGCAATTGCGCCCGGACCTGGCCCGCACCTTCATGAGCGAGTTGCTGGTGCCCCACGACTCACCGGTGATCGGCAAGACCCTGGCCGAGGCCAACCTCAACGGCGGCAGCGGCCTGCAAGTGCTGAAAATCTTTCGCGAAGAGCAGGAACTGAGCACGCCCTGCTCCACCACCCAACTGGCCAGCGGCGACCGCCTCGTGCTGCACGGGCAAGTCCAGGATGTGGTCGAGTTGCGCGAAAGCGGGCGCCTGAGCTTCAACCGTGGCGAAGCCTTCGAGACCATCAGCAGCCACGACGTGATCCTCGCCGAAGCCATCGTGGGGCGCAGTTCGCGCTACAGCCACCGGCCCATGCGCGACCTCGACCTGACCGCGCGCTACGGCATTAACGTGCTGGCCGTGCACCGCCAGGACGAAAACATCCAAGGCAACCTCGACGACCTGCACCTGCAATTCGGCGACGTCATGCTGGTGGAGGGCACGCCCTCGCAAATCCGCCGTTTCGCCGACAATGGCGACCTGATTAGCCTCAATACCGTGCAGGAGCGCGCTTATCGCCGCGACAAGGCGCCCATCGCCATCATCGCCACCCTGGCGGTGATGTTGCTGGCCGCGTTCGAGCTCATGCCGATCGAAGGCCTGGCGCTGATCGCGGCCGTGGTCGTGATCGCCACCCGGTGCCTGGACGTGGAAGACGCCTACAAAGCGGTGGACTGGAAAATCCTCAGCCTGATTTTCGGCATGCTGGCCATCAGCATCGCCATGGACAAGGTCGGCCTGATCGACCTGGTAGTCAGCTCCACCATGGCTGCGATCCCTAACCCGGGGCCGCTGCTGATGCTCGGTTTCATCTACCTGCTGACCACCACCCTCACCGAAATCCTCTCCAACAACGCGGTGGCGGTGCTGCTGACCCCCATAGCCATCGGCGTGGCGCAACAACTGGGCGTCGACCCACGGCCGTTCGTGGTGGCCGTGATGTTCGCCGCCAGCGTCAGCTTCGCCACGCCCATCGGCTACCAGACCAATACCTTTGTATATAACGCCGGCGGCTATAAGTTCAGCGACTTCCTGCGCATCGGCATCCCGCTCAACATCCTGATGATGCTGGTGGCGATGCTGGTGATCCCGTGGTTCTGGCCGCTGCAATAGCCCCCCTTGATTAGCGCAGGCTTTGGCTCCAAATAGCTGTCTACCGCCACTGCCCTGGAGCCGCGCCATGACCGACCCTTTGCTGATCCCCTGCCCCCACTGCAACGGGCTCAACCGCATCCCCGCCCAACGCCTGGGGGACGCGCCCAAGTGCGGGCGCTGCAAGGCCGGCGTGCTGCTGAGCACACCGTTCGACCTGACCCAGGGCGACTACGCCAGCCAGATCAAGGGCGACCTGCCGCTATTGGTAGATGTGTGGGCCGACTGGTGCGGGCCGTGCAAGTCGTTCGCACCGACCTTTGCCCAGGCCGCCGCGCAACTGAGCGGCAAATGCCGCTTCGCCAAACTCGACAGCGAAGCCAACCCGCAGTTGTCGGGGCAATTGGCGATTCGTTCGATCCCCAGCCTGATTCTCTTCAAGAATGGCCGCGAAGTGGCGCGCCAGAGCGGCGCGTTGCCGTTGCAGCAGCTCCTGGGCTGGCTGCGCGGGCACGGTATCGCCTAAGCATTGGCGCCGGGAGGCGTCAGGCGTTTTCCAGCAGGTTGTGCAACTCGATGAACTGCTGTGTGAGTTTGTGCCGCGGGTCGAGGTGGATCAGCGGCAGGTTGGCCTGGTGGGATTCGCGCATGCGCACCGAACTGCCCAGGTACACCGGCAACACCGGCAGGCCCTCGGCGATCAGTTCGTCGAGCATCTGCTGGGGCAGGCTGGCCCGGGCCTGGAACTGATTGACCACAATGCCTTCCACTTCCAGGCCTTCGTTGTGGTCTTCCTTGAGTTCTTCGATCTCGCGCAGCAGGCCATACAGGGCTTGGCGGGAGAAGCTGTCGCAATCGAAGGGGATCAACACACGATCAGCGGCAATCAACGCCGACACCGCGTAGAAGTTCAGGGCTGGCGGGGTGTCCAGGTAGATGCGGTCGTAATCTTCTGACAGCTCATCGAGCAACTTACGCAGCTTGTTGATCTTGTGCTTGGCCTCCAGCTTGGGCTGCAAGTCGGCCAGTTCCGCCGTGGCGGTAATCACATGGAGGTTATCGAACGGCGTTTCGTAGATATCCACCTTGTTTTTCTTGGCAAACGGCCCGGACGACAGGGTTTGCTTGAAAAAGTCGGCGATGCCCATGGGAATGTCCTCGCCGGTCAGCCCGGTGAGGTATTGGGTGGAGTTGGCCTGGGCATCGAGATCCACCAGCAGGGTTCGATAGCCTTCACTGGCGCTCACCGCCGCCAGGTTGCAGGCAATACTGGACTTGCCCACGCCACCTTTCTGATTGAACACCACGCGCCGCATGACAAACCTCCGTGTACTAAAGAATTCCCGAGTGTAGTAGGCCGCGTCGCTGCTTCGCTACCTCGCTGGCATTTGTCTGACCTTTGTGCCGCCTCATATCCCAGTGGGAGCAACTGTGACCCCCCTGCCATTCGTCACCGCCACTGCGTGCCGCCATCGCCAGCAGGCTCGCTCCCACAGAGGAAAAATGAACACGTTCAACTGTGGGGGCGGGCCTAGCCCGCGATAGGGGTGGGTCTGACCATGTACATGGTGGTTGGCAGACCGCCATCTCGGGCAAGGCCCCACACAGGGCGGCGCCTTAGTTTTCAGCCTTACGGGTCAATAACTCCACGAATGCCTTGGCCATGGGCGAGCGCTGGTTCTTGCGTTGCACCAGCCACACCGCCGATATCGCCTTGGGGTCCAGCAGCGGGCGGTAGACCACGCCGTCGATGCGGATGCGCCGGTAGGACGCCGGCAGCACCGACACCCCCAACCCCGCCGCCACCAGCCCGATGATGGTCATCGCCTCGCCCGCTTCCTGGGCGAAATGGGGGCTGAACCCGGCGTCGCGGGCCAGGCTCAGCAACTGGGTGTACAGGCCGCTGCCGTAGCTGCGCGGGAAAAACACAAAGGGCTCCTGGGCCAGCGCCGCGAGGAACAGGCCCTCGTCGCTGCCCTGCACCAGCGGATGGGTAGCGCTGAGCACCGCCACCAGGGGCTCGCGCATCAGCTCGACAACATCCAGGGAATCGGCCAACGGCAACGGCCGCATCAGCCCCACATCGATGGTTTCGTCCACCAGGGCTTGCGCCACTTGGGTACTGCTCATCTCCCGCAGGTGCAGGTGCACCGCCGGGAAGCGCTGGCGAAAGGCAAAAATGGCCTGGGGAATGGTGGAATTGAACGGCGCCGAGGAGGTGAACCCGACCTTCAGTTCGCCCAACTCCCCCAGTTGCGCGCGCCGGGCCACGTCAGCGGCCTTGTCCACTTGCGCCAGCACCAGCCGCGCCTCCTCCAAAAACAGCCGCCCCGCTTCGCTGAGTTCCACCCGGCGGTTAGTGCGCTCGAACAACCGCGCCCCCACTTCCTGCTCCAGGGCCTGGATCTGCTGGCTCAGCGGCGGCTGGGAGATGCCCAGCACTTGGGCTGCACGGCCGAAATGCAGCTCTTCGGCCACCGCGATGAAGTAGCGCAAATGGCGCAATTCCATAAAGCCTCCATTGAGTCGTTAAACCTATCAAACAGGTCGAACAATATATTGGATTGAATCATTCGCCGCCTATATGCTTTTTCCATCGCCTGACCGCTTGCCCCTCCCGCGAGGCCCTCCGTGAAAACTGCTGCCGCTCCCCTGGCCCACGAAATCCCGCCCGCGCCCTTGGGCGATGCGGTGGCCGAACTCAACGACCTCTACATCGAAAAAGGCACGCCCCTGTTCATGCGCACGGTGTTGGCGTTGTTCGCCGGCGGTTTCGCCACGTTCGCCGTGCTCTATTGCGTGCAACCGATGATGCCGCTGCTGTCGGCTGAATATGGGATCAACGCGGCGCGCAGCAGCCTGATCCTGTCCGTGGCCACCGGCATGCTGGCCATCGGTTTGTTGGTAACCGGGCCGATTTCCGACCGCATTGGGCGCAAGCCGATGATGGTGGCGGCGCTGTTCGCCTCCACCCTGTGCACCCTGGCCAGCGCCCTGATGCCCACCTGGGAAGGCGTGCTGCTGATGCGCGCCCTCACCGGGCTGTCGTTGAGCGGTTTGGCGGCGGTGGCCATGACCTACCTGAGCGAGGAGATCCACCCGCAGCACCTGGGCCTGGCCATGGGCCTGTACATCGGCGGCAATGCCATTGGCGGCATGAGCGGGCGCTTGGTCGCCGGGGTGTTGATCGATTTCGTCAGTTGGCACACGGCCATGCTGGTGATCGCCGTGCTAGCCCTGGCGGCCTCGGTGATTTTCTGGAAGTTGCTCCCCGATTCGCGCAATTTCCGCGCCCGCTCGCTGCAACCGCGCAGTTTGCTCGAAGGCTTCACCCTGCAATTCAAAGACGCCGGCCTGCCGTGGTTGTTTCTCGAAGGCTTTTTGGTGATGGGCGCGTTCGTCACCCTGTTCAACTACATCGGCTATCGCCTGCTGGCCGAGCCGTACCACTTGAGCCAGGCGTTCGTCGGCCTGCTGTCGGTGGTGTACCTCTCGGGGATTTATAGCTCGGCCCAGGTCGGTGCCCTGGCCGACACCTACGGGCGGCGCAAGATGCTGTGGGGCACCATCGTGCTGATGCTGGGCGGCATCGGGCTGACGATGTTCGCGCCGCTGAGCCTGGTGCTGATCGGCATGGTGGTGTTCACCTTCGGCTTCTTCGGCGCCCATTCGGTGGCCAGCAGTTGGATCGGCCGCCGCGCCACCCACGCCAAGGGCCAGGCCTCGTCGCTGTATGTGTTCAGCTACTACGCCGGCTCCAGCATCGCTGGCACGGCGGGCGGGGTGTTCTGGCATTGGGGCGGCTGGAATGGCATTGGCCTGTTCATCGCCACCCTGCTGGTGCTGGCCCTGCTGGTGGCGTTGAAACTGGCGCGCCTGGCGCCGTTGCCGGGGGCCGCTACCTGAGCTGCAACCGCGCTTGCAGCAGGTCTTCGCGTTTTTCCAGGGTCAGGCCGTGTAACGTGGCGCCCTCACGCTCAACCTGAGCCAACCACTGCAACACGGCCCGGGCCTCGCCCGCCAGGGTCAGTTCCAGGCCTTCGTCGTCCACCTCCATCTGCTCCACGTGCAGCCCCGCCGCGCTGGCGCTCTCGCTAATGCGCAGCGACAAGGGCCGGCCGTCGGCGGCCGATTCGGCCCGGGCTGGCTGCGCCCCTGCCAGTTGCGCCGCCAGCACGCGTTGTTGCTGATACTGGCGTTCGGCGGTGTGCAGGCGTTGGCGGGTCGGTTGCCCGATCAGGCTGTAGGCCAGCACCGCGCCGATAAACAGCGCCAAACCCAGCAGCAACCCTTGCTCGCGGCGCGACAAACGCCGCCAATGCTGCATTAATGCCCTCATGCGCCCGCCTCCACCACCAGGGTGGCCTGCACCCGGTCGCCGTCCTTGCTCGCGCTGTCCAGGCGCAACGCCTGGCCCTGTTCGCGGCCTCGTTCGCGCAGTTGTTCCAGTTCGGCGAAGCTGCTGGCGTCGAGTTGGATTTTCCAACCCTCGCCCGGACGCAACTCAATGCGCCGCACCTGCACCGTGCTGGCGCCGATCACTTGTTCGGTGAGGCGGACCAACTCGGCCATGCGCCCACCCTGGGGCTGCGCGCCCCGGTTCTGCTGGGCCTGCAACTGCGCGGCCAAATCGACGATACGGCTTTGCTGCGGGTACAGCGCCTTGAAGCGCGCTTCGTTGCGGGCCTGGAGCTGGCGGGTTTCGCTGTGTAAAAAGCTCAAGCGCACTTCGGCCGCTGCCCAGGCCAGCAGCGCCAAGCCCAGCAAAGTCGCCGCGCCCAGGCGCCAGGGCAGCGGCCGGCGACGCGGGGCGAATTCACCATGGCGCAGGTTGATGGCCGTGGCCGCGCCTTGAAACGGCCAGGGCGCCAGGTCCCCGTCGTCGCGCCACTGTAAGGTCGCGGGCAGGCTCGGGCGCAGCAGCGCCAGCGCCTCATCCGTCAGCGCCAGGCGTGCCGGCAACGCCCCGCCCAGCAACCAGCGACCCGCCCAACGCACACCCCACGCCTGATCCGTGGGCAGCAGGTCGGCATCGACGTACACCCCGCGCACCTCCACGCCTGCCTCGGCCAGCAACGCGAGCACGTGGGCAAAGCGCTCGCGGCCCACCACCAGCACCGGGTAGCAGCCCTCGCTATCGCGCGCGCCAACGCTCAGGTGCAATGTCTCCAGGCTTTCGCCCAACTGTTCTTCCACCGCGAAGGCGACCGCTTGTACGGCGGGCCGGCGCTTGCCCGGCCAAGGCTCGCTGCGCAGCCAGCTGCACGCTTCCATGGGCAGCAGCAGGTTTACCGCCTGCCCATCCAGGGCCTGGGCAGCGTCGCGCAAAGGCTGCCACTGGCCGCTGGCCGGCAGGTAGCAGGGCCAGTCGAGCGAAGGCTCGTGCAGGCCAGTGGCATTCAGGTAGAGCCAGGGGTTCATGGCAGCCTCGGGTCGATGGAAGGAAGCAGGCGGCGTTGCAGGACGTTCAGTTGGCCGGTCTTGGCGTCGCGCTCCACGTCGCTGCTCAGGCGCAAGTGGCCATCACCGTCGCTCACCGAAACCTCGATACGCAGCCAGCGGCTGTCCACGCCCAAGCCATGGCCATTGACCTCAAGCCCCGCCAAAAGCGGGTCGCGGGTGAAGGCCTGGGCCGTCGCCCAAGGGTCGGCCTCGCGCTGGCGGGCCAAGGCCTGGGCAGTGGCGTCGTCAAGGTCGCCGAGGGTGCGCAGCAGCAGCGCCGGCGCGGTGTTGACGTTGAATGCCGCATCCGCGGGCAACAGGGCCACCCAAGGCTCCAGTTGCTGCAGGAAGAGGCCGTCGATACCCGCCAGCAAGCGCAATTGGCTCAGCTCGTGCAGCGCGCCGGCCTGCGGCAACACCAGTGGCGGCAGGTCGAGCAGCGCCAACAATCGCGCCCAACGCTCCAGTGTGACCTGATCGACCCGCCCCCCGGCCAGCAGCCGATTGAGGTTCAAGCGCCCGGCCAAGTCGTGGATTTCGATCTGTACCTGGGCCTGGTTCGTGTCGAACCCCGGCACCGCACGAGCCCATTCCTGGCTCAGGTCCAAGGTCGGGTTGGCGCCGCGCGGGGAATCCTGCAACAGGCGCAAGGCCCAGGCTTCGCCGGCCGTGGCGAGTTGGCGCAGGTGCAGTTGCTGCAACTGTTGCGCACTGCTTTTGACCAGCAGGCGGTGGCTGTGCAGCACCGCGCCGAGGATCAGCAGCGCCAGGCTCATCACCAGCAACACACTAATCAGCGCCACGCCGGTTTGCCGACGGTTCATGGCAGCGCCGCCGGCAGCAGCAAGACCCGGCGGATACCCTCGAAGCGCCCGCTCGACAACTGCACTTCCAACGCCAGCGGCGCCTTGGGCCCGGGCGGCCATTCGTTGCGCCAGCCCTGCTGCGCGTCATACAGGCGCCAGCGCAGGTGGCGCACATCGTCGAGAAGTTTTTGCCGTTGCACCCGGTCATCGCCCTCGGCGCGGCTGTCGCGCCAGAGCACGCCGTTGTCCAGGCGATAGCTCAGGGCCTGGCGCTCACTGCGCGGCAAGTCCAGCGGGTTGCGCCAATTGCCGCGCTGCAAGTGCAACCCGGTGGCGCTCAGCACCACCGGTTGCTCGGCGATGATGTGCAGCACGTCGCGCTCAATCACCGCCACCGCCCGTTGCAGGCCGCGCAGCGCCTGTTCGTGGCTCTGGGTGGCCTGCTGCACGCGCACCACGGCGTCGAACAGGCGCCAGCCGCCGAGCCCGAGCAAGGCGAAGATCGTCAGGGCGATCAGCAGCTCCAGCAGGGTGAAACCGCCCTGGCGCCGGGTCATGGCGCGGGAATCCAGCCAGTGGTGCGGTATACGACGTGTTCCTGGCCAACCAGGCTGATGGCCACCTCGGCCTTGAGCAAGCGCCTATCCGCCGTGGCACTGAGGTGTTGCTGTACGTGCCAGTCACGGCGATCCAGACTGACTTGACGGGTGTGCTGGCCGAGCGCCAGGTTTTTTCCCAGACGCAACTCGTTCAAGCGGTTGTCTGCCAGCCACGCGGCGAAGAGGCGCTGTTCCACACCCCGCCCCTGGCCGATGACAGCGTGGCTGGCGGAGAACACCGCCGCCGCTAAGGTGGCGAACACCGCCAGAGCGACCATGATTTCCAGCAAGGTGAAACCGCCCACGGTGCGCCTAGCCATCGACCACCACATCGCCCACGCCATCGCTGTAAAGGCTCGCCAGGACCTTGCCATCGTGTTCCAGGGTCAGGCGAAAGGGGCTGATTTCGTCACTGCTGAGGATCAGCAATTGCGGCGTGTCCGTCTCCTGGCCCAGGTGCAGGGGCCGATCCTCTTGCACCAGGTACGGGCGCACATTGGCGGGCCAGCGCTTTAGCGGCCCACGCGGTTCCCAGCCCAACGTCTCGTAGCGCAGCAACTGGTAGCCTTCGGCACCCACCCGCAAACCGTATTCGCGGCCATCGAGCACTGCCCGCTCGCGCAATTGCTCGATCAGGCCGGCCATGGCGTGGGCCTGCTGGCGGGCCTGGCGCGCCGGGCCATTGCCCAAGGCCAGGCTGGCCACACCCAGCAACACCCCGGCCAACACCACCACCAGCATCAGTTCCAGCAAGGTGAAACCCTGGCAAGAGGCACGCATGGCTCACTCCCCCCAATTGCCGAGGTCGGCCGCCGGGCCGTCGCCGCCGACTCCGCCATCGGCGCCCAGGGAATACAGGTCGTAGCCGCCATCGAGCACCCGCACCCCGGGGTTGAGGTACTGGTAGGGCGTGCCCCAGGGGTCGGTCGGCAGGGTTTTCAGATAGCCCTGGGGGTTCCAACCGCGGGCCACGGGCGTGCCAGTGGGGCGTTTTTTCAGCGCCTCCAGGCCTTGCTGGGTGGAGGGGTAGTGGCCGTTGTCCAGGCGATAGATTTCCAGTGCCGTGGAAATCGCCTGGATATCCACCCGGGCGGCCGTGGCCTTGGCCTGGTCCGGGCGGCTCATGAACTGCGGCACCACTATGGCCCCCAGGATGCCGATGATGACCACCACCACCAT
Source organism: Pseudomonas sp. MF08875 (assembly GCF_059862525.1). Classification (NCBI taxonomy): domain Bacteria; kingdom Pseudomonadati; phylum Pseudomonadota; class Gammaproteobacteria; order Pseudomonadales; family Pseudomonadaceae; genus Pseudomonas; species Pseudomonas sp. MF08875. The sequence goes on along the minus strand of NZ_JCBCUW010000002.1, from coordinate 122,162 downwards.
GATTTCGATCAGGGTAAAACCGCGTTGGGCGCGGCGAGAAACTGTGCGTTGGGTTTGCATGGGTCAGTTCACCAATTGGTTGAGGCTGAGGATTGGAAGCAGGATCGCCAGGACGATCAGCAGCACGACGGCGCCCATCAGCACCAGCATCGCCGGCTCGAACAAACTCACCACCAAGGCGATGCGCGCCGCCAGGCTGGCTTCCTGCTGCTGCGCGGCGCGTTCGAGCATGGCGTCGAGTTCACCGGCCCGTTCACCGCTGGCGATCAGGTGCAGCATCATCGGCGGGATGTCGCCGCTGCGTTCCAGGCCCCGGGTCAGGGTGGTGCCTTCACGCACCGCGCGGGCAACGGCGAGCATGCGAGCGCGGATGGTCAGGTTGCCCACCACTGCGGCGGCGATTTCCAGGGCATCCACCAGGGGTACAGCGCTTTTGCCGAGGATCGCCAGGGTGCTGGCAAACCGCGCCGCCTCCATCGCCCGCCACAGGCCACCCAGCACAGGCATGTCGAGCAACACCTGATGCCAGCGCAGGCGCCAACCCGGGCGGCGTAGGTTCCAGCGCCCAAGCATCAACGCCAGCGCCAGGGCGCCTAGCAGCCACAGGCCATGGCTACGCACGCCGTCGCTCAGGGCGATCAGGCTACGGGTCAGCCACGGCAGCGGTTGGCCGCTATCGACGAAAATCTTCACCACATCCGGCACCACGTACCCCAGTAGGAAGCTGACGATGGCCACACTGGCGAGCATCAGGATCAGCGGGTACACCAACGCCATCTGGATTTTCTGCCGCGAGGCCTGGCGCGCCTGGGTGTAGCTGGCCAGTTGCTCCAGCACTTGGCCCAGGTGCCCGGAGCGCTCGCCCGCCGCCACCGTAGCGCGGAACAGTTCGGGGAAGGCGCGGGGGAAATACCCCAACGCGGTGGCCAGAGCATGGCCCTCCGTCACCCGGGCCCGCACCGCCGCGAGCAAGGCCGCGACCCGGCGCTTGGCACTCTGCTTGGCCACTGCGTGCAGGGCTTCTTCCAACGGCAACCCGGCCTGCACCAGGGTGGACAGTTGCAGGGTCACCAAGGCCAGGTCGGCGGCGCTCAAGCGGCCGCCCTGGGGGGTGGCTTCCGTGCCGGGCGCGGCGCTGACTTCACTCACCGAATGGGGCCAGAAACCCTGCTCACGCAACCGTTGCCGGGCCTGGCGCGGATTGTCCGCCTCCAACTGCCCCTTGCAGCGCTGGCCTCGGGCGTCCTGGGCGCGGTAATCGAAGGTGGGCATCAGTTGGCCTCCTGGGTCACGCGCAGCAACTCATCGAGGCTGGTCAGGCCGTCAAGCACCCGTTGCCGGCCGTCCTGAAACAGGCTGCGCGAGTGCTGGCGCGCCACGTCGGCCAGGGCCTGTTCGCTGGCGCCCTGGTGGATCAGCGCGGCCAGCGGCCCGCCGATGCTTATCAGTTCATAGATACCGATACGCCCGCGATAACCGTGCTGGCATTGCTCGCACCCCACGGCGCGGAACAATTGCGGCGCTACCGCCAGGCCCAGGCGCTGGCACTCGGCGGCGTCGGCCAGGTACGGCGCCTTGCAGTGCGGGCACAGCGTGCGCAGCAGGCGCTGGGCGAGGATGCCCACCAGGGACGAGGCCAGCAGGTAGGCATCCACGCCCATGTCGAGCAACCGGGTGACCGCACCCACCGCGCTGTTGGTGTGCAGGGTCGACAGCACCAGGTGCCCGGTGAGCGAGGCTTGCACGGCGATTTGCGCCGTCTCGCGGTCGCGGATTTCACCGACCATCACCACATCCGGGTCCTGGCGCAGAATCGCCCGCAGGCCTCGGGCGAAGGTCATGTCCACTTTCGGGTTGACCGGCATCTGGCCGATGCCCGGCAAGTGGTATTCGATAGGGTCTTCCACGGTGAGGATGTTGCGCGTCTGGTCGTTGAGGCTGCTCAGGGCGGCGTACAGGCTGGTGGTTTTGCCCGAACCCGTGGGGCCGGTCACCAGGACGATGCCGTGGGGCTTGCCGAGCAACTGGCGCAGCGCCGCCAGGGTGTCGGCGGGCATACCCAGGCGTGGCAATTCAAGGCGCCCGGCCTGTTTATCGAGCAAGCGCAGCACCACCCGCTCACCGTGGGCCGACGGCAGGGTCGAAACCCGCACGTCCACCTCATGCCCGGCCAGGCGCAGGGCCATGCGGCCATCCTGGGGCACGCGTTTTTCGGCGATATCCAGGCGCGCCATGACCTTGAGCCGTGACACCAACAAGGGCGCCAGCTCACGCCGCGGGCGGAAGATCTCGCGCAACTGGCCATCGACCCGCAGGCGCACCGACAGGTAGTGCTCGAAGGTTTCCAGGTGCACATCGGACGCCTGCTCGCGCATCGCCTCGCTGAGCAGGGCATTGATGAGACGGATGATCGGCGCGTCGCCCTGTTGCTCCAACAGGTCGGCGGTCTGCGGCACTTGCTCGACCAGACTGAGGAGGTCGAGTTCTTCGTCCAGGCCCTGGGCTACCTGCTCGGCCGCGCTCTGGCCTTCACGATAGGTGGCAGCCAGGCGCGCAGCGAACGCGTCCGCCGCCAGCACCCGCCACGGCAGGTCGCGCCCGCACACCCGCCGTGCCTCCGCCAACGCGGTGAGCGGAGCATCGTCGCGCAGGGCCAGGCAAGCCTCGGCACCGCTGTGGTCCAGCAGCACGCCAAAACGCCGGGCGAAGCCGAAGGGCAACTCGCTGGGCAAGCTCATCGCGCGCCCTTGCGCAGGTCAAATACGGGCGCCTGGGCGGGCGGCTCGAACAGCTCCCGGGCGTCGGCCGGCAACAACAGCGAGTTGCTTTCCCGCGCGCCGGGTTGGCTCAGTTCGCGCAGCGCGTTGTAGCGCTGCTGGCTAACCTCGGCCAAATCACTTTTGCTGCGCACGATGGTCGGCCGCAGGAACACCATCAGGTTGCTTTTGGTCTGGGTGTCGCGGCTCCAGCGAAACAGCGCGCCCAGGTAGGGGATGTCGCGCAACAGCGGCACGCCGCTTTTCTGGGTGCGCACGCTGTCGCGGATCAGCCCGCCAATGACGATGATCTCGCCGTCATCGGCGAGGATCGTGCTTTTAAGCGCACGTTTGTTGGTTATCAGGTCCGAGGAATCGATGCCCGAAACCGCCGGGGCGATGTCCGACACTTCCTGCTCGACCTCCAGGCGCAGGGTCGAACCTTCATTGATATACGGCTTGATCTTCAGGCTGATGCCCACGTCCTTGCGCTCAACCGTGGTGAAGGGGTTGTCCGCACCGTTGCTGTTGGTGGCGTAGGAGCCGGTTTTGAACGGCACGTTCTGGCCGACGATGATGTGCGCTTCCTGGTTGTCCAGGGTCAGGAGGCTGGGCGTGGACAGCAGGTTGCTGCGGGTGTTGCTGGCCAGGGCGGAAATCAGCGCGCCGAAGCGGTCGCTGCCCAGGTGCAATAGCGCGCCTTCGGGGGCCGCTTGCTTATCGTCGAAGGTCAACCCACCGACGATCGGGATGTTGGTGCCGGGAAAGTTGATAAAGCCCTGAGCACCCCCGGTGTTGACGCCCCATTGCACGCCGACCGCTTCGGCAATGTCCCCGGATATCTCGACGATGGCGGCGTGGATCAGTACCTGGGCGCGGGGCTGATCGAGTTCGCGCACGATGTTTTCGATGGTACGGAGCTGCGCGGGCTCGGCGAGCAACACCAGAGCATTCTGACTTTCGTCGGCCTTGATGATGAAGCTGCCCTCGGTCGACGGGTCCTTGGCGCCGCCGCTGGCCTGGGCGGATCTACGCCCCTGGCCCATGGTTTCCAGCACTTGCGCCAATTGCCCGGCGTCGCTGTGGCGCAGACGAATCACCCGAGCGTTGCCCTGGCTGGCGGCGGCAGGGACGTCGAGGCCGCGCACCAGTTCGATCAAGCGCTGGCGTACCGTGGCCGGGCCGATCACCACCAAACGGTTGCCACGCAGGTCGGCCAGCACCTGGACCGCCGTCTCGGCGTTGCGCTTGCCCAAGGATGCCTCAACCACCGGCGCCACTTCGCCGGCCAGGGCATGGCGCAATTGCACCACGGTGTGGCGGTTGTTCTGCCCCGAGTCGAGTTGCTGCACCACGCCGGCCAGGCGCTGCACGTTGGCCGCCGTGTCGGTAATCACCAGGGCATTGGCCGATACCGACGGGCCGACGTAGCCGTTGGCTGACACCAGTGGGCGCAGCAACCCGGTGAGGTCGGCAGCGCTGGCGCTGCCCAGGGCGATGACCCGGGTGACGAATTGCGCCGCGCTGGCCGGGTTCGCCCCGCCCTGCCCCGCACGGGTCTTGGCTTCGCTGACCGGGGTAATCAGGATGCGGTCGCCTTCGTCGATCACCGTGAAGTTGTGGGCATCGAGCACCGAATAGAACAGGCGCCGCACACCTTCGCGGTCAAGGGGCTGGTGCGACATCACCGTGACCCGGCCGGACACGCGCGGGTCGAGTACCACGGTGGTACCCAGGATGGTCGAGATTTCTTCGACGATATCTCGAAGTTCGGCGTTGTTCATCGCCAACTGCCATTGCGCGGGGGCAGCCTTGAGCGCGCCGTGAAAGAGCACCATGGCCAGGGCGCAAAGAAACATGAGTTGGCGCAAAGCGGGCACGCCGGTGAAGTTATTCATCAGTGGTATTACTCGGACGGCCCGGAAACGGGCGCAGAAAACGCTCGGAAGCGGTAACGGGTGACACGCGGTGGGCCGGGTCGAGCCGGCGCAGGAAAGGCTCGGCGCTTGACGCCAAGGCCAACCGCTCTTCGCGGCCCTTGTTCCACAGCACCACATAAGTAGAGGCCACGCGGCGCAGGACGCTACCGCCCGGCAGGCGTTCGCCCTCCAGGTAAAACCGCGCTCCCTGGGCATGGGCGAGCAAGGCTTTGGACGGGCCAGGGCTGACCAGCACACTGGCGTGCAAGGTCAGCGGCTCGGCAGTAGGCCGGGGCGCGGTGGCGGCGGCAAAGCCCAGGACGCTGGCCAGCGCCGTGCTGTCAAACGCGACGCTGGGCGTGGCGGGTGTAACCGCTACCGGCAGCGGCACACGCAGGTCCTGGCGGAACAGCCATTCGCGCCAGGCCAGGAACAGACCACCGCCGAGCAGCAGCACCAGCAGCAGCAACCCATTGCCCAGGCGCCTGCCGGCGCAGTGTTTGGCCAATCCCGAGAGCATTTTTTTCACGTCGACATTCACAGAAGGATCAGGTTGCGGACGGCCCATTGCGGGCCGCCCGCCCTGTTAGCGTCAGAGTTTGTCCCAGGCCATGTGCGAGTGTTCGCCGACACCTGGCTCGAAGCCTGTGGCAGTCGGGCTGTACTGCTTGCAGTAGCCAGACGCAGGGAACGGCTTGCACTCGAAGACTTCGTTGGTCTTGGCTTGCAGCACCTTGGTCCCAGCGGTGTACTGGTCGATGCCTTGTGGGAACACAAAGTCATGCTCGATGCCAAGGCCTTCGCCGGTCAGGTTAACGGACTGGGTATCCTGGCGCGTGGTACGGCCATCGGCGGTGGTGCCGACCAGAGTAAGGGTGTGTACACCCGGGTTGCTGCGCACATCCATCGCCAGCATCGTCGAGCCATCGAGCAGCGCGGTGGTCACGCCAACAGGCTTGTTGCTGGCGTCGAACAGAGTCGCTTCGACGTTCATCTTGCGGTTGCTCAGCGCGCCGAAATCCATCCGCACGCGGCCTTTGTCCAGCACATACTCAGCTTGTTGCGAAGATACCGCCAGGCGCGCGCCGGCATCTTCAACCATCTGCAGTTGCACCTCAAAGCGGGTCACGCCGCTATCCTTTTGCGCGTACAGGCTGTTGGTGCCTTTGGCCGGTTCAACATTACCGCTTTCGTCACGCACACCGGCGCGCACGAGGCTGTGGGTGGCATTGATTTTTTCCGCCAGTTTGAAGCCCCAGTTTTCCGGGGCGCCGTCTTCGGCGCTGTCAATGCTGATTTCGACGCTGTAGGCCGGGCTCTCACCCTCGGCGGAAAACGCCCGGGCCTTGACCTTGTCGCCGACCAGCAAGCGGGTTGCCGGGGCGATGCTGCCCACCGCCGACCAGCCGCCCGGCAGTGCCGTTTCAGCGAGGATGTTCACATCGGCGACGTTGTAGAACGCGGCGTCGGTGTCGCCCACTGTCCAGATGGCCAGAACGATGTGGGGGCCAGCCTTGTCGTCGGGCAGCACGCAACTGTGGCGGGCACCGGAAACCGGTTTCTGGTTGCCGCCGTCGACGGTGCAGAACGGGGTGCTTTCAAACGAAGCACGGGTGAGGGCTGCATTGGGGTTCCAGCCGTTACGGGTGATGAAGTATTCGTGCTTGGTGGCCGGGTGGACCGCGGTGTAACGCCACTGGAAATCGATGTTGCGATCCTTGATTTCGCTCTGGTACCAGCGCGAAGCGGACTGGGCGTCCAGCGCGGAGAACAGCGAGGCACCGCCGCTGGCGATCTTGCCATCAACCGGCCCTTGCAAGGGCGCACCGCCCACACCCGCCGGGAAGCCCTTGAAGGTTTCGCCAACGCTTTGCGGTTCGTATTGCGCGCCGCCACAGTTGGTATTCAGGCCCTTCTGGCAAGCCAGCGCCCGCGAGGGCGGTACTTCCAGGTAACCGTGGGCCTGGGCGCCTTGCGACGCTAACAGGGCCGAGAAAAAGATCATGGATGACGTGCAGGCAGAAAAAATGCCGCACTTGCGGACAGTTCTAATCATGGGATGGATTCCAGACAACTTATAGAAAAGCAGGCATCGTGCCGACACCTAGGCTCGCAACCTTGCTCGGACGGCGCCCAGCAAGGGCTGGAACCTTACTGGAGTAGATAAAAATTCTATGTAGGGCAAATAACCGCTAAAAGCAGGACCATTCCTTGTATTTGCCACGTCTGACAAATAAAGAAAAACCTCTTACAAGAAAAAACGTTTTAAACAATTGCCATCCGATTTTTCTCCATAAAAAAGCCTGTCCGGCACGGGGCGGGACAGGCTTTGGCAACATCAGGACAGCTTATTCGTGGTATTGCGCCGACAACTCGTGCACGGCCCGCAGGAACGCGCCCGCATGCTCCGGATCGACTTCCGGGGTGATGCCATGGCCGAGGTTGAACACGTGGCCGCTGCCTTTGCCATAGCTGGCCAGGATGCGCCCGACTTCAGTACGGATGGCTTCAGGCTTGGCGTACAACACGGTGGGGTCCATGTTGCCTTGCAGGGCAACCTTGCTGCCCACGCGCTCACGGGCGTTGCCCAGGTCGCAGGTCCAGTCCAGGCCCAGGGCATCGGCACCGGCGTCGGCGATGCTTTCCAGCCACAGGCCACCGTTCTTGGTGAACAGGATCACCGGCACCTTGCGGCCCTCGTGCTCGCGGATCAGGCCGCTGACGATCTTGCGCATGTAGGCCAGGGAGAACTCCTGGTACGCCGCCGCCGACAGGTTGCCGCCCCAGGTGTCGAAAATCTGCACAGCCTGGGCGCCAGCCATGATCTGGCCATTGAGGTAGCTGACAACCGACTGCGCGAGCTTGTCCAGCAGCAGGTGCATGGCCTGCGGGTTGTCGTAGAGCAAGGCCTTGGTCTTGCGGAAATCCTTCGACGAGCCGCCTTCGACCATATAGGTGGCCAGGGTCCAGGGGCTGCCAGAGAACCCGATCAGCGGCACGCGGCCGTTGAGCTCACGGCGGATGGTGCTGACCGCATCCATGACGTAGCCCAGGTCCTTATGCGGATCGGGGATCGGCAAGGCTTCGATGTCGGCCAGGGTGCTGATGACTTTCTTGAAGCGCGGGCCTTCGCCGGTCTCGAAGTACAGGCCTTGGCCCATGGCGTCGGGGATGGTCAGGATGTCGGAGAAAAGGATGGCCGCGTCCAGTTGTGGGTAGCGGTCCAATGGCTGCAGGGTGACTTCGCAGGCGAACTCCGGGTTCATGCACAGGCTCATGAAATCACCGGCATTAGCGCGGCTAGCGCGGTATTCCGGCAGGTAGCGCCCGGCTTGACGCATCATCCACACCGGAGTGACGTCTACAGGTTGCTTGAGCAGGGCACGTAGGAAACGGTCGTTCTTCAGGGCAGTCATGTCGGCATCCGCAAAAAAAGTGCGGGCATTTTCTCAGAGCGAGACAGAGAAAGACAGTGACTAGCGACAAGCTACAAGCGGCAAGTCAAAAGCGTGGTTGCTTCCACTTGCAGCTTGCAGCTTGGAACTGGCAGCTAACGTCGTCAGACGCCCAAGTAGTCGAGGATCCCTTCGGCGGCGTTGCGCCCCTCGAAGATCGCCGTCACCACCAGGTCGGAGCCGCGCACCATGTCGCCACCGGCGAAGATTTTCGGGTTGCTGGTCTGGTGCTTGTACTGGCCCTGCTCCGGCGCCACGACGCGGCCCTGGCTATCGGTCTGGATGCTGAACTGCTCGAACCACGGCGCCGGGCTTGGCCGAAAGCCAAAAGCGATGACCACGGCGTCCGCCGGGATGATCTCTTCGGAACCGGGAATCGGCTCCGGGCTGCGACGGCCACGGGCGTCCGGTTCGCCGAGGCGGGTTTCGACCACTTTCACGCCTTCGACCCGGTCTTCACCGACGATGGCGATCGGCTGGCGGTTGTAGAGGAATTTCACCCCTTCTTCCTTGGCGTTCTTCACCTCTTTGCGCGAACCCGGCATGTTCGCTTCGTCACGCCGATAGGCGCAGGTCACCGACTTGGCGCCCTGGCGGATCGAGGTGCGGTTGCAGTCCATCGCCGTGTCGCCGCCGCCCAGGACCACGACTTTCTTGCCTTTCATGTCGATGAAGTCTGCCGGGGCTTTTTCAAAACCCAGGTTGCGGTTGACGTTGGCGATCAGGAAATCCAGGGCGTCGTAGACACCCGGCAAGTCCTCGCCGGCAAAGCCGCCCTTCATGTAGGTGTAGGTGCCCATGCCCATGAACACGGCATCGTATTCTTCGAGCAGTTGCTCGATGGTCACGTCCTTGCCCACTTCGGTATTGAGGCGGAACTCGATGCCCATGCCCGTGAACACTTCGCGACGGTGGCTGAGCACGGTTTTTTCCAGCTTGAACTCGGGGATGCCGAAGGTCAGCAGGCCACCGATTTCCGGGTTTTTGTCGAACACTACCGGGGTCACGCCGCCGCGCACCAACACGTCGGCACAGCCCAGGCCCGCCGGGCCGGCGCCGATCACCGCGACGCGCTTGCCGGTGGGTTTGACCTTGGACATATCCGGGCGCCAGCCCATGGCGAACGCGGTGTCGGTGATGTACTTCTCTACCGAACCGATGGTCACCGCGCCGAAACCGTCGTTGAGGGTGCAGGCACCCTCGCAGAGGCGATCCTGCGGGCACACCCGGCCGCAGACTTCCGGCAGGGTGTTGGTCTGGTGCGACAGCTCGGCGGCGGCGAGGATGTTGCCCTCGGCCACCAGTTTCAGCCAGTTGGGAATGAAGTTGTGCACCGGGCACTTCCATTCGCAATAGGGGTTGCCGCAACCCAGGCAGCGGTGGGCCTGGTCGGCCGACTGCTGGGGTTTGAACGGTTCGTAGATCTCCACGAACTCTTTCTTGCGTTGACGCAACAGCTTCTTCTTCGGATCTTTGCGCCCGACATCGATGAACTGGAAGTCGTTATTCAGACGTTCAGCCATTTTCAAAACCTCTTAGCAGCAGCTCGAAGCGCCAGGCTTCAAGCTGCAAGACAATCACGGTGGCAGGCCAGTCGCGCACTGCTGTTAACTTGCGGCTTGAAACTCGCCGCGTGCAGCTGTGCCCTATTGCGGATTGGCACGCGTGCTGGAGAGCAACGACTTGAGGCTCGCCGCTTTGGGTTTGACGAGCCAGAAACGACGCAAGTAGTCGTCCAGGTTCTCGGCAAGCTCGCGGCCCCATGGGCTGTCGGTCTCTTGAACGTACTCGTCCAGCACACGCTGCAGGTGGCTGCGATAGGCTTCCATCGCTTCGCCGCTGATGCGCTGGATTTCCACCAGTTCGTGGTTGACCCGGTCAACGAAGGTGTTGTCCTGGTCGAGCACGTAGGCGAAACCGCCGGTCATGCCTGAGCCGAAGTTGTAGCCGGTCTTGCCCAGCACGCAGACGAAGCCGCCGGTCATGTATTCGCAACAGTGATCGCCGGTGCCTTCTACAACGGTGTGAGCGCCGGAGTTGCGCACCGCGAAGCGCTCGCCCGCCGTGCCGGCAGCGAACAACTTGCCGCCAGTGGCGCCGTAGAGGCAGGTGTTGCCGATGATGGCACTGTCCTGCGTCTTGTAGACGCTGCCCTTGGGAGGAACGATGACCAGTTTGCCGCCGGTCATGCCCTTGCCCACGTAGTCGTTGGCGTCGCCTTCGAGGTACATGTTCAGGCCGCCGGCGTTCCACACGCCAAAACTCTGCCCGGCCGTGCCCTTGAAGCGGAAGGTGATCGGTGCCTTGGCCATGCCCTGGTTGCCGTGCTTGCGCGCGATTTCCCCGGAGATGCGGGCGCCGATGGAGCGGTCGCAATTGCAGATATCCAGGGCGAATTCGGCGCCGCTGAGGTCGTTGATGGCCGCGGTGGCCATCTCGACCATTTTCTCGGCCAAGAGGCCTTTGTCGAATGGCGGGTTGCGCTCGACCTGGCAGAACTGCGGCTTGTCCGCCGGCACGTGGTCGCTGCCCAGCAACGGGGTCACGTCCAAGTGGTTCTGCTTGGGCGTCTGGCCTTCGAGCACCTCCAAAAGGTCGGTGCGCCCGATCAGCTCTTCGAGGGTGCGCACGCCCAGTTTGGCCAGCCACTCGCGGGTTTCTTCGGCCACGTAGGTGAAGAAGTTGACCACCATGTCGACGGTGCCGATGTAGTGGTCCTTGCGCAGTTTTTCATTCTGGGTGGCCACGCCTGTGGCGCAGTTGTTCAGGTGGCAGATGCGCAGGTATTTGCAGCCCAGGGCGATCATCGGTGCGGTGCCGAAGCCGAAGCTCTCGGCGCCGAGGATCGCGGCCTTGATGACGTCCAGGCCGGTTTTCAGGCCGCCGTCGGTCTGCACCCGGACCTTGCCACGCAGGTCGTTGCCGCGCAGGGTCTGGTGGGTTTCGGCCAGGCCCAGTTCCCACGGCGCGCCCGCGTACTTGATGGAGGTCAGCGGCGAAGCGCCGGTGCCGCCGTCGTAGCCGGAGATGGTAATCAGGTCCGCGTAGGCCTTGGCCACGCCCGCGGCGATGGTGCCCACGCCCGCCTCGGCCACCAGTTTCACGGAAACCAGGGCCTTGGGGTTGACCTGCTTCAAGTCGAAAATCAGTTGCGACAAATCTTCGATCGAATAGATGTCGTGGTGCGGCGGCGGCGAAATCAGGGTCACGCCCGGCACCGCATAACGCAGCTTGGCGATCAGGCCATTGACCTTGCCGCCCGGCAGTTGCCCGCCCTCGCCCGGTTTGGCGCCCTGGGCAACCTTGATTTGCAGCACTTCAGCGTTGACCAGGTATTCCGGGGTCACGCCGAAACGGCCCGTGGCCACTTGCTTGATTTTCGAGCTTTTGATGGTGCCGTAGCGCGCCGGGTCTTCGCCGCCTTCGCCAGAGTTGGAACGCGCACCGAGACGGTTCATCGCTTCGGCCAGGGCTTCATGGGCTTCCGGGGACAGGGCGCCCAGGGAGATACCGGCGGAATCGAAGCGTTTGAGCACCGATTCCAGAGGTTCGATCTCACTGATGTCCAGCGGCGTCTCGAGGGTCTTGACCTTGAACAGGTCGCGAATCATCGAGATCGGGCGGTTATCCACCAGCGTGGTGTATTCCTTGAACTTGCTGTAGTCGCCCTGCTGCACGGCGGCTTGCAGGGTGCTGACCACATCCGGGTTATAGGCGTGGTACTCGCCACCGTGGACGAACTTGAGCAAACCGCCCTGCTGGATCGCCTTGCGCGGGCTCCAGGCTTCGGCGGCCAGGGCTTTCTGCTCGGCTTCCAGGTCAACGAAGCGCGCGCCCTTGATCCGGCTCGGCACGCCACGAAAGCTCAGGTTGCACACTTCTTCGGACAGGCCGATGGCCTCAAACAGTTGCGCACCGCGGTACGAGGCGATGGTGGAAATACCCATTTTCGACAGGATCTTGAGCAGGCCCTTGGTGATGCCCTTGCGGTAGTTCTTGAACACCTCATAGAGGTCGCCCAGCACCTCACCGGTACGGATCAAATCGCCCAGCACTTCGTAGGCCAGGAACGGATACACCGCCGAGGCGCCGAAACCGATCAACACCGCGAAGTGGTGCGGGTCGCGGGCGGTGGCGGTTTCCACCAGGATGTTGGAGTCGCAGCGCAGGCCTTTTTCGGTCAGGCGATGGTGCACCGCACCGGTAGCCAGGGAAGCGTGCACCGGCAGTTTGCCCGGGGCGATGTGGCGGTCGCTGAGCACGATTTGCGTGCGCCCGGCGCGTACCGCCTCTTCGGCCTGGTCGGCGATGTTGCGCACCGCCGCTTCCAAACCGACGCTTTCGTCGTAATTGAGGTCGATGACCTGGCGCTCAAAGCCCGGGCGATCAAGGTTCATCAGCGAACGCCACTTGGCCGGGGAAATCACCGGCGAGCTGAGGATGACGCGCGAGGCGTGCTCCGGCGATTCCTGGAAGATGTTGCGCTCGGCCCCCAGGCAGATTTCCAGGGACATGACGATAGCTTCGCGCAGCGGGTCGATCGGCGGGTTGGTGACCTGCGCGAACTGCTGGCGAAAGTAGTCGTACGGCGTACGCACGCGCTGGGACAGCACGGCCATCGGTGTGTCGTCACCCATGGAGCCGACCGCTTCGTAGCCTTGCTCGCCGAGTGGGCGCAGCACCTGGTCACGCTCCTCGAAGGTGACCTGGTACATCTTCATGTACTGCTTGAGCTGATCGACATCGTAGAAAGCCGAGCCGTGGTCGTTGTCTTCCATGGTGGCCTGGATACGCAGGGCATTCTTGCGCAGCCATTGCTTGTACGGATGACGGGACTTGAGGCGATTGTCGATGGCGTCAGTGTCGAGGATCTGCCCGGTCTCGGTGTCCACGGCAAAGATCTGCCCAGGCCCTACGCGGCCCTTGGCGATCACGTCCTGGGGCTGGTAGTTCCACACGCCGATTTCCGAGGCCAGGGTGATGAAGCCATTGGTGGTGGTGACCCAGCGCGCCGGGCGCAGGCCGTTGCGGTCGAGCAGGCACACGGCGTAGCGACCATCGGTCATGACCACGCCGGCCGGGCCGTCCCAGGGCTCCATGTGCATGGAGTTGTATTCGTAGAACGCCCGCAGGTCCGGGTCCATGGTTTCGACGTTCTGCCACGCAGGCGGAATAATCATGCGCACGCCACGGAACAGGTCGATGCCGCCGGTGACCATCAGTTCCAGCATGTTGTCCATGCTGGAGGAGTCGGAACCCACGCGGTTGACCAGCGGGCCGAGCTCTTCGAGGTCCATCAAGTCGTTGGCGAACTTGGTGCGCCGGGCCAGGGCCCAGTTGCGGTTGCCGGTGATGGTGTTGATCTCGCCGTTGTGGGCGAGGAAGCGGAATGGCTGGGCCAGCGGCCATTTCGGCAGGGTGTTGGTAGAAAAGCGCTGGTGGAACACGCAGATCGCGGTTTGCAGGCGCTCGTCATTGAGGTCTGGATAGAAGGCGGTGAGGTCCGCCGGCATCATCAGGCCTTTATAAATGATGGTCTTGTGGGAAAAGCTGCAGATGTAGTGGTCGGTGTCGGCGGCGTTGCTCACCGACGACCGGCGACGGGAAGTGAACAGCTTGATGGCCATTTCCTGATCGCTCAGGTCTTGGCCACCGATGAACACCTGCTCGATCTGCGGCAAGCGCTCCAGGGCCAGGCGCCCGAGGACGCTGGTGTCGATCGGCACTTTGCGCCAACCCACCAATTGCAGGCCTGCGGCGAGGATTTCGCGGTTCATGTGCTCGCGAGCCGCCTCGGCTTTGACCGGGTCCTGGTTGAAAAAAACCATGCCCACCGCGTACTGGCGCGGCAAATCGACGCCGAAGTGTTCCTGGGCGACTGCGCGCAGGAACAGGTCGGGTTTTTGAATCAGCAGACCGCAACCGTCGCCGGTCTTGCCGTCCGCATTAATCCCACCGCGGTGGGTCATGCAGGTCAGGGCCTCGATGGCCGTTTGCAATAGGGTATGACTGGGTTCGCCCTGCATATGGGCTATCAGGCCGAAACCGCAGTTATCCTTGAATTCATCGGGTTGGTACAGACCTGCTTTCATAGACACTTTCTCACCAGGCTGCCGCTTTATAGAGGCAAATTTCTTTTTAATTCAACCACTTGCCATCCGCGCCGAACGTACGCCAGCTTTGCGGGGGCAAAAGGGAGGTCATTGTACACACCGACACGAACGCTCACAAATTCCGACGACTTATCGTAAATCCGTGTCGCATTTATGAAAGGTTTAAAGCTATACGCTGTGCTAGTCAAAACTTTTTTGGTTTCAACCGCTACGACTCAAAAGCCACTGTGACGCAGACACCACAAAGCGCGCGGCCTGGAGGGGCAGCACGCACATGCGGTTTTTTTTTGAGGTGCCGGGAGGGCGGCCTGGGTAAGGCCGCCGGATCTTCAGCGAGTTGTGGCCAGTTCCTGTTGAACGCTGGCGACAGTGCGAGGCCAAGGTTTACCAGCCTGAACCTTCGCTGGCAAGGCCTTGATAGCAGTAACGGCGGCATCACGATTGGCGAAGTTGCCGTAGGTAATGACAAAAAGCGGCTTGCCGTTGAGGACTTTCTTGAAATAGCGGTATTCGCCGCCCTGCTCCTTGACGAACTTCTGCGCCGTGGCTTCGGAGCTGGTGCCGAGGATCTGCACCACGTAGTTGCCCGGGGCCTGGCCGGCGTACCAGCTACCGCCGGCAGACGCCTTGGCCACGGTCACAGGTTTGTCCGCAGGTTTGGCGGCTGGAGCGGGAACCGGTTTGGCCACAGGCGCAGGTTTGGCGACGGCGACTTGAGTGGGCTCAGGGGTTGGCACCGGACGGGTCGCCGGCACGGGGGCCGGGCTCGGCGTTTCGCCGGCAGGTGGCGCGATGGTGGTGACGGTCGGCGGCGTAGCGCTGGAGCCTTCCACCGGCACGCCATCGTCACCTTCGCTGATCCCGCCAGCTGCTTCGGCCAACGGACCACGCATCACCGGTTGCGACTGCCCGACCAGCGGCAACGGCATCGGCTGCGACGAACCGGCGAATTCCACCGCTGGGCCGCCACTGGCGTTGGGTTGCGGCGTGCCCTGGCCCAGAGGCAGTTGCGCCTGCTCGGTCGCGGGCGCGCCGGTGGTCGGGGCCTTGCTGCGACCTGGCAGCAACCAGGCCGCCGCGACGGCCACCACCACAACGGCGGATATCGCCAATACATGTTTCTTCGGCATGTTGAACCCCATACTTGGACGCTTGACCGCTGAGCGGCTGGCAATCATGGCTTCGATCATTGCATCCCGGGCCACCTGGTTGATGATGCCAGGCCAGCCGTCGGAGCCTTCGTGAATATCAGAGATCTGATCCGCGGTGAAAAGTTCGATACCCCGGCCGGCCCCTTCCAGGCGCTGGGCCAGGTATTCGCGGGTTTCTTCCTCGGTATAGGGCTGCAATTCGATGACGTGGAAACGCTCTTCCTCGGTGTTCAATTGCTCCAGGCCCGCAATCAGCGACGACTCGCCAAACAGGAACACGTGCGGCCGGCCTTCCGGGGCACCTGCGGCCAGCGCCAGTAGCGCCTCAAGGGCGGACTCGTCAAGCTGCTCGGCGTCATCCACCAGCAGGTAGACTTCCTGCCCTGTCAGCGCCAGTTGCACCACCTGCGCCAAAATCGCCCCGATTTGCGCCTGGGCCACGTTCAGCGCCTGGGCCACCTGACGCAGCACGCCGGCCGCATCGCCAGCGCCACGGGCCGACACCACCACGCTTTGCACCGATTGCTTGTTGGTGCTGGCGACCAACGCCTGGCGCAGCAGGGTCTTGCCGCTGCCCTGGGGGCCGGTGACCACCAGCAGCAGCTGGCTGTAGCGGGCCAGGTGATGCAACTGCCCCAGCACCGGTTTGCGCTGGGCAGGGAAAAACTTGAAGCCAGGCACCCGTGGAGCGAAAGGGTCGTGGCTCAACTGGTAATGGCCGAGGAAAGCCTCGTCGGCGTGCAAACTAGTCATCGGGATCTTGTTAACCTTTGAGCTGAGCCAGGGCGCGGTAATCCGCTCCCAGCGTGGCCTGTAAAATCTCTTTCGGATAATCGTCGGTCACTACGGCTTCGCCCATGCGGCGCAACAGCACCAGACGCAAACGACCGTCGATCACTTTCTTGTCAATTGCCATATGTTCGAGGAAATCGGCTTCGCTCATCTCCTGCGGCGGCATCACCGGTAAACCGGCGCGCTGGAACAGGCGAATGCCGCGATCACGCTCCTGCTCGGTAATCCAGCCCAGGCGGCTGGACATTTCCAGGGCCATGACCGTACCCGCCGCCACCGCCTCACCGTGCAGCCAAACACCATAGCCCATGTGGGTTTCGATGGCGTGGCCGAAGGTATGGCCCAGGTTGAGGGTGGCGCGCACGCCGGACTCACGCTCATCGGCGCCCACCACGGCGGCCTTGGCCGCGCAGGAGCGCTCGATGGCGACGGTCAGCGCCTGCTGGTCCAGGGCCCGCAGGCGCTCGACGTTTTCTTCCAGCCAGGTCAGGAACGGCTCATCGCAAATCAGGCCGTACTTGATGACTTCCGCCAGGCCCGCCGACAGTTCGCGCGGCGGCAAGGTAGTGAGGGTGGACGTATCGATCAGCACCACATTGGGCTGGTAAAAGGCGCCCACCATGTTTTTGCCCAGCGGGTGGTTGATGCCGGTCTTGCCGCCCACCGACGAATCGACCTGGGACAGCAAGGTGGTCGGCACCTGGATGAAATCCACGCCACGCTGGTAGCACGCCGCCGCAAAACCGGCCATATCGCCAATCACACCGCCGCCCAGGGCAATCACCGTGGTGCGGCGGTCGTGCCGCGCGGTGAGCAAGCCGTCGAAAATCAGTTGCAGGGTTTCCCAGGTCTTGAAGGCTTCGCCATCGGGCAGCACCACGGAGATCACCGAGAACTGCTCAAGGCTGCGGGCCAGGCGCTCCAGGTACAGTGGCGCAACCGTCTCATTGGAGATAATCGCCACTTGCCGCCCGGCAATGTGCGGCGCCAGCAGCTCGGTTCGCCCCAGCAAACCTTCGCCAATGTGAATCGGGTAGCTGCGCTCGCCTAAATCGACCTTAAGTGTCTGCATGTATCCCCACAGTGAAAATGAAAGCTGGCGTTTTGCCCCAGCCTAGAGGCCGGCAACACGCGGTGTTGTGACGTCACTTGATAGCCATAAGCCACGAGCCTGGGCGCCCACGGCCGGACGCCGAGGATAGCGCATTTCGCCGCGCGCTTTAACGGGGAGGCAGCTGTTGCAGACGGGCGAGGATGTCCAGGACCACCATTCGCGGCGGCCGCTCATCGGTTTGCACCACCAGGTCGGCGATCTCCCGGTAGAGCGGGTCGCGCAGCGCCAGCAAGTCGCGCAGGGTCTTTTCCGGATCGGCGGTACGCAGCAATGGCCGATTGCGGTCCCGTGCGGTGCGCCCCACCTGCTGCTCCACCGAGGCATGCAGGTAAACCACGCGCCCGCCGGCATGCAGGGCGCGGCGATTGGCTTCGCGCATGACCGCGCCACCGCCGGTCGCCAGCACCACACCATCAAGGGCGCAGAGTTCGGCGATCATCGCCTCTTCACGGTCACGGAAACCCGGTTCGCCTTCTTTATCGAAGATCCACGGGATATTGGCGCCCGTGCGCAATTCAATTTCCTTGTCGGAATCTTTGAACGGCAGGCGCAGCTCTTTGGCCAGCAAGCGGCCAATGGTGCTTTTACCAGCACCCATTGGCCCAACAAGAATCAAATTTCGCACAGAATCAATGACTCGCAGCAATCGCCTGGTTGTCCATGATACGGGGAGTCAGGAACACCAGCAGCTCGGATTTTTTATCCGAAACAACATCCCTTCGGAAAAGGCGGCCAAGATACGGCACATCGCCAAGAAATGGCACCTTATCTATGACCTTGCTTTGAGTATTTGAGAACACGCCACCAATCACGGTGGTCTCGCCATCGGCCACCAACACCTTGGCGTTGACTTCGTTTTTTCTGATCGGCGGGACGTCATTGAGGCGGTTCAGGTAATCGGGCTCATCCTTGGTGACCTTGACCGCCATGATGATCTGGTTGTCCGGGGTGATTTGCGGCGTGACCTCCAGGGACAGCGACGCCTCTTTGAACGACACCGAGGTCGCGCCGTCCTTGGCCGATTGTTGGTAGGGGATTTCCGTGCCCTTGAGAATCTTGGCGGTCTCCTTGTCGGAGGTCACCACTTTGGGCTGGGAGATGATCTCCCCGTTGCCGGTCTTCTCCATGGCGGTCAGTTCAAGGTCCAACAGCAGGTTGTCCTTGATGTAGGCCACCCCGATGCCGGATGTGCGATTGGCCACACCCAGGTCAACAAAAGGCGAACTGGCTTCGCCCTCGTCCGAAGACGCGCCGGTACCCGACGCGCTCCAGCGCCCGCCACCGCGGATCGAGCCGCCCCAGCGCACCCCCAGGCTTTTGTCGTAGCCCACATCCGCCTCGACGATGCGCGCCTCGATCATCACCTGACGCACCGGGATATCCAGCTGCGCGACGATGCGCTTGAGTTCGTCGAGGCGGTTTTGGGTCTGGTAGGCAATGATGTTGTTGGTGCGCTCGTCCACTGTGATCGAGCCCCGCCCTTCAGCACTGACCTCGGCGCCGGTCACCGACTGGAACAGCTTGGCAATGTCGCTGGCCTTGGCGTAGTTGACTTGCAGCAGTTCCCGACGCAGCGGCGCCAGGTCCGCCACCTGGCGTTGCGACTCCAGTTCCAGCCGCTCGCGGGCGGCGATTTCATCCGCGGGCGCTACCAACAGCACGTTGCCGACTTTGCGCTGATCCAGGCCCTTGGTCTTGAGGACGATGTCCAGTGCCTGATCCCAAGGCACCTCGTGCAAGCGCAGGGTGATACTGCCCTGCACCGCATCGCTGGCCACCAGATTGAGCCGGGTGAAGTCGGCGATCACTTGCAGCACCGAACGTACTTCAATGTCCTGGAAGTTCAGCGACAGCTTTTCGCCACTGTACTGGCCACCCCACCCACCCAAGGCAGGGAGATCGGTTACGTTTGCCTGCACCGACGCCATCCATAGCGCCATCACACAGGATGAAAGAGTCCTTTTCATGGTTCCGATTCCCTTCAGGAGTGTGCTTTCAAAGCGAGGATTCGAGAGCGTTCCAGCCAGCCCTCCTCGCCCTCGGGAACGAGTTCGATGACCTCCACATGCCGCTCACCCACGGCCACCACCCGCCCGTCGTTGCGGCCCAGGTAGTCGCCCACCTTCAATCGGTGTACACCGCCCGGCCCACGTAGCAGCACAAAAGACGCACCCGCGTTGGAGAGCGTGCCGACCATTTCGAACTGCTCCAGAGCAAAGCCTTCCAAAAAGTGCTTTCCCCGCGTCGGATCAGGCTGTACCTGCGCGCGCGCCACCGCTGGGCGCGGCACCAGCTCCACAGCCGAAGAGCGGAAGGGGTCGCGCAACCCCGCGGCCTTATAGATGAAGGCTGGCCCAACGTCCGGCAACGCAGCAGGCTCAATGGTCGATGGCAGGCTAAGTGTGCTGGTAGCCGAGCTGGCAACCTGCTCGGCGCTGTCGCTGCTGCAACCGGAGATTGCCGCCAGCACACTGGCCATCCATAGGCCGCGGTTCATGGCTGCTGCTCCGCCGGGTCGTAGCTGTAAGTCCGGGCCTGCAACGCCATGCGCAGCGGCGACTCGCTGCCGACCACCACAGGGCCGATCTGGAAGTCATGCAAGGTGACGATTCGCGGCAACGCGCCCAAACGGCTAACGAAGGTGGCGAGGTCGTGATAGGCGCCGATGACGACAACCTGCATCGGCAACTCGCGGTAAAACGCTTGCTCCACCGGCGCCAGCAGCTTGATTTCCTCAAACACCAAGCCGCTGCCAGTCGCCGTCCGGGTGATATCGTCCAGTAAATCCGGCACTTCGCTGCCCGCCGGGAGCTGGCGCAGCAACCCCTCGAAACTGTGCTGCATAAGCTGCATCTTCGCCTGGTACTGCTCCAGGTCCGCGGCCAGCCGCGTCTTGGCGGCGAGCCGCTCCTGCTGGCGTCGTTCATCCATGCGCAGCCGCTCAAGGTGTTGGCTCATGGGCTTAAGGTAGATGCCGTAGCCCAATGCCAGCACCAGGCACAGCAACAGGGCGACCGCCGCAACCTTGGCGATGGGCGGCCAGTCCCCCAGGTTGCTCAACGTCAGGTCGCCCGACCATTGCATCGCGTTCATTGCACTCCCCCCGCCACGCTCGGCCGAGCCTGGGCTACGGTCAGCTGGAAAGCCCCTAAATGCGCTTGCCCGCCGGTTGCCCGGATTTGTTCGAGGGTCGGCGCCTCGAACAAATCAGAGGCCGCAAGTTTGCGCATCAACTCGGCCAGTTGCGGGTTCGACTGACTGACCCCGACAATCGACAGGGTCTGGCCGCCCATGGCCACTTCGGTGAAGTACACACCGTCAACCAAGACGTGAACCAACTGCTCAAGTATCCGCCCGCCACGATGGCGGTCGCCCTGTAAACCCTGAATCACTCTCAGGCGCTCCATCGATACCTGGCGCTGAGCTTTGAGTTCATCGAACCGTGCAACCTGTTCGTCCAGCGTTGCGATTTGCCGGCCCAGCGCCAGGTTGCGTACCGACTGATGTCGGCTCGCGCTGTCGAGGTACTGGCCAACCAGCAGCACCACTGCCATAGCCCCCAGCATCGCGCCCAGCGCAATGACGATGAACTCCTTGCGCCGCGCCTGGCGACGGGCCTCGCGCCAGGGCAGAAAGTTAATCCTGGCCATCAGTCGAAACTCCGCATGGCCAACCCACAGGCCACCATCAGCGCCGGAGCATCAGTGGCTAGCGCGCAGGCATCGACCTGATCGCCCAGGGCCATGTCGTGAAACGGGTTGGCGACGAGCGCCGGCAGCCCCAACGTCTGCCCAACGCCTTGCACCAGCCCCCGATACGCTGCCATTTCGCCGGTTAACACCAAATGCTCGACCGCCGTGGCCTGATCGAGCGCCATAAACGCCTGCAACGCCCGGGAGACTTGCTGGCTCAGTTCAAGCTGGAAGTCCTCCACAGCCGCGCCACCCTGTGGGAAGGCCCCCAACAGCAGCTCGCGAACCTGGACGATGCGCCCCTCGCGGACCAGGCTCAAGGTCGTGGTGCTGATGCCTGCATCGACCACGGCGACGACACCCGGGTCATTAACCCCATCGAGCCGCGCCAACGCACGTTCCAGGGCATCGGTTTCGCTTTCCACCACCCGGGCCCGCAGGCCGGCCAGGGCCAGCAGCGCTTCGCGGGCCTGGACATCCGCCTTGCGGCAAGCGGCCAGCAACACCGACACCCGCCCGGGCTCAAGCGCGGGGCAGGTCAGGACTTCAAAGTCGATGGCGACGTCTTCAAGGGGATAGGGAATGTACTGCTCGGCTTCGAGCATGATCGCGGCCTGCATGTCCGCCTCGCCGAGGCCACTTTCCAGCTCCAGGGTTTTGCTGATGACCGCCGCGCCGCCCACGGCGCTGGCGCCCTCCTTCAAAGCGGTGCCAGCCTTGAGCAACAGCCGCGAGAGCACCTGGGCTGCGCCCTGGGTATCGAGCAGATTACGTTCGACCACCACGCCGGGGGGCAGTGGCTCGATGGCGTAGGCATCGAGCCGTAAACCGGTGCCGCAACGGCTCAGTTCCACCAGCCGTATAGAAGTGGCGCCGATATCAATACCCAGCAGCCTGCCGTTTTTATTGCCGAAGAGTCCTGGCACGATCATTTCCTTATGACGTTGTGGAGTTGGAGAAGTCGGTTAAAGGCGCGCCGTTCCATGGCCGCGCGGGCTGACAAGCGCAAATGACTGCGCCTGTCGAAAAATGCTTATAATGCCCAGCGTTTTTTCCGGTTTTTATCTCAAGCGTGAGTCGCCACAGTTTGGCGCTAATCACTCGACGCTCAATTCATTCTTTTCTCTGGAAATCCAAAAGCCTTGATTCGTCTGCTGAAGTTTTTCGGATGGTCGTTCGTCGCCGTCGTCTGCGCTCTGGTGCTGGGCCTGAGCGGCGCGTTTCTCTATCTTAGTCCCGGGTTGCCGTCGGTAGAGGCGCTGCGAAGTATCCAGTTGCAGATTCCCCTGCGGGTGTACAGCAGCGACAACAAGTTGATCGCAGAATTTGGCGAAATGCGCCGTACTCCGATCCTGTTCGCCGACATTCCCCCCAATTTCATCAATGCGTTACTAAGTGCTGAAGACGACAACTTCGCCAACCACCATGGCGTCGACCCCAGCAGCCTGATGCGCGCCGCCACCCAACTGGTCAAGAGCGGGCACATTCAGTCCGGCGGTAGCACCATCACCATGCAGGTGGCGAAAAACTTCTTCCTGACCAGCGAACGCAGCTTCTCGCGCAAAGCCACGGAAATCCTCCTGGCACTGCAGATCGAGCGGCAGCTGACCAAAGACGAGATCCTGGAGCTGTACGTCAACAAGATCTACCTGGGCAACCGCGCCTACGGGATCGAGGCGGCGGCGCAGGTGTATTACGGCAAATCGATCCGCGACGTCACCCTGGCGCAGATGGCGATGATCGCCGGCCTGCCCAAGGCCCCTTCGCGGTTCAACCCGCTGGCCAACCCGGCGCGCAGCAAGGAGCGCCGCGACTGGATCCTGGGGCGCATGTACAAACTGGGCAAGATCGATGAGGCGTCGTACCAGATCGCCCTGAACGAGCCACTCAACGCCAGCTATCACGTGCCCACGCCTGAAGTGAACGCGCCGTACATCGCCGAAATGGCCCGCGCCGAGATGGTCGGGCGCTACGGCAGCGACGCCTACACCGAAGGTTTTCGCGTAACCACCACGGTGCCGAGCAACCTGCAGGAAATGGCCAACACCGCCCTGCACGAAGGCTTGATGACCTACGACCAGCGCCACGGCTACCGTGGCCCGGAATCGCGCCTGCCAGGCAAGACCCGCGAAGCCTGGACCCTGGAGTTGACCAAGCAGCGCACCTTCAGCGGGCTTGAGCCGGCGATTGTCATCGAGGTCGAAAAAACCGGCCTGCAAGTGCTGACCCGCACCGGCCAGGCGCATGTGGCCTGGGACAGCATGAAGTGGGCGCGGCCCTTCCTGAACACCAACAGCATGGGCGCCAACCCGAAACAACCGGCGGACGTGGCCCAGGTCGGCGACTTGATCCGCGTGCAACGCCAGGCCGACGGGTCGCTGAAGTTCAGCCAGATCCCGGTCGCTCAAGGCGCGCTGGTGTCCCTGGACCCGCAAAACGGCGCGATCCGCTCGCTGGTCGGCGGTTTCGCCTTCGAGCAAAGCAACTACAATCGCGCCATCCAGGCCAAGCGCCAACCCGGCTCGAGCTTCAAGCCCTTCGTCTACAGCGCGGCCCTGGACAGCGGTTACACCGCCGCCAGCCTGGTCAACGATGCACCGATCGTGTTTGTCGATGAGTACCTGGACAAAGTCTGGCGCCCGAAAAACGACACCAACACCTTCCTCGGCCCGATCCGCATGCGCGAGGCGCTGTACAAGTCGCGCAACCTGGTGTCGATCCGCCTGCTGCAAAGCATGGGCGTGGGCCGCACCATCGACTACATCAGCAAGTTCGGCTTCAACAAGCAGGACCTGCCGCCCAACCTGTCCCTGGCCCTGGGCACCGCGACCCTAACGCCGATGGAAATCGCCACGGGCTGGAGCACCTTCGCCAATGGCGGCTACAAGATCACCCCGTTCATCATCGACAAGATCGAAAGCCGCAACGGCGAGAACCTGTTCACCGCCAACCCGGCCAGCGTCCCCGGCAACACCGCCGCCAGCGATGGCATCGCCGCGCCAGCCTCCGACAGCTTCACCATCGATGCCACCCCCGGCGAAGCCCCGGCGCCTGCAGTGCAGACCCCATTGGTGGCCGAGCGCATTGTCGATGGCCGCACCACCTACATCCTCACCAGCATGCTGCAAGACGTCATCAAACTCGGCACCGGCCGCCGCGCCCTGTCCCTGGGCCGCACCGACCTGGCGGGCAAGACCGGCACCACCAACGAGTCCAAGGACGCCTGGTTCTCCGGCTACAACGCCGATTACGTGACGACGGTGTGGACCGGTTTCGACCAGCCCGAAAGCCTCGGGCGCCGTGAGTACGGCGGCACCGTTGCGCTGCCGATCTGGATCAACTACATGGGCGCCGCCCTCAAGGGCAAGCCAGCCCACACCCAAAGCGAACCGGAAGGCATCCTCAGCCTGCGGGTAGACCCAGTCAGCGGCCGTGCCGCCTCACCCGGCACCCCCAACGCCTACTTCGAGCTGTTCAAGAGCGAAGACACCCCGCCCTCGGTCAACGAGCTAGGCGGCAGCGCCCCGGGCAGCCCGCTGCCGGCGGACGAGGCGGCGCCCATCGATCTGTTTTAAAACAGCAAGGAGCAGCGGCAAGCTTTTAGCTGCAAGCAACAGCGACGCAACCCGCTCTTACTTGCCGCTTGCCGCTAATAACTTGCAACTGCTCCCCCATAAAAAAACCCGGCTCAGAGGCCGGGTTTTTTTATGGTGCTGCTGTTAACCGTTAAAAACGTCATCGACGCTTTTGAGCGGGTAGTTCTTCGGGTACGGCAGGGTAGCTACACCGGTCTCGATCGCGGCCTTGGCCACGGCATCGGAGATCACGGTAATCAGGCGGGCATCCATTGGTTTGGGAATGATGTACTCACGCCCGAATTCCAACTTGATGCCGCCGTAGGCGTCGCACACTTCCTGTGGCACCGGCAGCTTGGCCAGTTCGCGCAGGGCGTTGGCGGCAGCTACTTTCATTTCTTCGTTGATGCGCTTGGCGCGAATGTCCAGGGCACCGCGGAAGATGAACGGGAAGCCCAGTACGTTGTTGACCTGGTTCGGGTAGTCCGAACGGCCGGTGGCCATGATGACGTCGTTACGGGTGGCGTGAGCCAGTTCCGGAGCGATTTCAGGGTCCGGGTTGGAGCATGCGAACACGATCGGGTTGGGCGCCATGCGCAGCAGGTTTTCAGCGCTCAGCAGGTTCGGACCCGACAGGCCAACGAACACGTCCGCGCCTTCCAGCGCGTCGGACAAGGTGCGTTTTTCGGTCGCGTGGGCGAATACCGCTTTGTACTGGTTCAGGTCATCGCGGCCGGAGTGGATCACGCCGGTACGGTCGACCATGAAGATGTTTTCGATCTGGGCACCCATGCTCACCAGCAACTTCATGCAGGAGATGGCGGCGGCGCCGGCGCCCAGGCAGACGATCTTGGCTTCAGGCAGGGTTTTGCCTGCGATTTCCAGGGCATTTATCATGCCGGCCGCGGTGACGATCGCGGTGCCGTGCTGGTCATCGTGAAACACTGGAATGTCGCACTGCTCGATCAGAGCACGTTCGATCTCAAAGCACTCCGGTGCCTTGATGTCTTCCAGGTTGATACCGCCGAAGGTAATGGAGATGCGCTTGACGGTATCGATGAAGGCCTGTGGGCTTTCGGAGTCGACTTCGATGTCGAAGACATCGATACCGGCAAAACGCTTGAACAGTACGCCCTTGCCTTCCATAACAGGCTTGGACGCCAGCGGGCCAAGGTTACCCAGGCCGAGAATCGCGGTGCCATCGGAAATGACTGCAACCAGATTGCCCTTGCCCGTGTACTTGTAGGCCAGCTCGGGATCACGCGCGATTTCACGCACAGGCTCCGCCACACCGGGGCTGTAGGCCAGCGACAGGTCGCGGGCGGTAGCAGTGGCTTTGGTGAGCTCGACACTCAGCTTTCCTGGACGAGGATGGGCGTGATATTCGAGAGCGGCAGTTTTCAAGTCAGACATAATCGGCATTCCGCTTTTACTGTTGGACGACGGATCGCCGAGGATACTCGCCTGCGAAAGTCCCTACAAGACTGCCCGGTCACCGGTGTCAAGAGCCCTAGGCTACGACTTTCGGCCAAGAGCCACGGAACACAAGGGCTACACTGTTCACAATCGACACCAAAAATGTCTACAACTTTCCGTTATTTACCTGCATCCAACATGCTTGGGTGCGTCAATGGCAGCAGCCAACGCGCCTGACCCGGCTGCAAACCGCCGCGCCGCGTGCGGTCGAGCACCCAGCCCCGAGCCTCTATTGACTGGCCTTTGAGGCGCTCGAGGGCGGCGACGTCGAACTGCTTGAGCAGATTGGGTGCAACGCGCAGCACAACCGAATCCTGCAACTGAATCCAAATTCCACCGCGATTACGCTCCACCGCACTCACCCGACCGCTGAGCACAGCGAACCCGGCCCGTGTGATCTGCTGCGCGTTGAGTACCGGTGACGGGCGCCACACCCCCAGGCCCGCTTGCCGGGCGTGGCGTTCTGCCGCTTGCTGGCAGGTGACTAAATCGATGTTGGGCGCCACCGCCACTTGGAACCCCAGGCCTTCGGCGAGCAATTGCGCTTCAAGGTTGGCGCCGCTGGCGCCATAGACATGGGCCAAGGTGCGGCCATAACGATCCTTACCCTCGCGCCCGGGGCGCAGCGCCACCCGGTTGCGGCTCTCGCGCACCAGGGTTTGCAGGCGTTGGCGGGCGGCAACCGCCAGGGGCTCGTCGGTGCGACCTTGCTTGCCCAGTTCCGGGGCATTAAGGCCGATCAGGCGTACGCTGCGGCCATCCTTGAGGCGCAGGGTGTCGCCATCGACCACCCGCTGCACCTCGACCTGGGTCAGCCCCTCGGGCGCAGGGCAGAAGGCCTGGGCGCCGGGGAGCCAAATCGCAGACATAAAAAAGGCGCCCGCGAGGGACGCCTTTTTCATCAGCGAGGAAAAGCCGCGAGGGCTTCCCAAGTTGATCGGCCTTAGGCCTTTTTCGCGCCAAAAGCACCGAAACGATCGGCGAAGCGCTGTACACGGCCGCCAGTATCCAGAGTCTTCTGCTTACCGGTGTAGAACGGGTGGCACTCGTTGCATACGTCAGTACCCAGTGGCTTGCACAGGTTCGAACGGGTTTCGAACTTGTTGCCGCAGCTGCAAGTTACTTCGATGGTTTCGTACGCTGGATGGATATCGGCTTTCATGGTGTTTCCTCGGGCTAGCGTGCCGCCGCACAACACTATTGTTGAACACCGCACGTAATTAGGCCGCGGATTCTACCAGACGAGCCTGATCGCGCAAGCGGTGCGAAGTGCTCCTCATCAGAAAATCCCCCCCCCCAGACAGGGGACACTGCACCGCCCGTCTGCTAGGCTCCGGGCCTTCTAAACATCTGCTTACCGAGAAACCCCCGCGTGCCCGACGCCATTTTGCGCCTCGCCCTGCCTTCGCCGCTGCGCCGCCTGTTTGACTACCGTGCCCCTGCGGGGGTGCTGCGGGCCCAATTGCAGCCGGGCATGCGCGTGCGCGTACCCTTCGGGCGCCGGGAGATGATCGGCATCCTGGTCGAAATCGCCGAGCACAGCGAAGTGCCCGCCGAGAAGCTCAAACCGGCGCTGGCCATCCTCGACGCCACGGCGCCGCTACCGCCGGCGCTGTTCAAGTTGTGCCTGTGGACCGCCCAGTATTACCAGCACAGCCTGGGCGACACCCTGAGCTGGGCGCTGCCGGTACTGCTGCGCCAGGGCGAACTGGCCGAGGCCCGCCAGGAGCGCTTCTGGTCAGTGGCCCCCGGTGCCCGCGCCGACGACCCGCGTATCGCCCGCGCGCCGCGCCAGCGCGAGGCCTTGGCGACCCTGGCCCAGCACCCCCACGGCGTGGCCCATCAACTGCTGAGCAAGTTAATGCTCAGCAAAGACAGCCTCGACCTGCTGCTGGCCAAGGAACTGGTGCAGGTAGAAATCCGCAAGCACGCCCCCGAAGCGCGCCACGAACATTGGCTGGCGCAACCGGAATTACCCCTCAACCCCGAGCAACGCGCCGCGTTCGAGGCCATCAGCGCCGGGGCGGACAGCTTCCACGCCTTTCTCCTGGCCGGGGTCACCGGCAGTGGCAAGACCGAAGTCTATTTGCAGTTGATCCGCGAAACCTTGGAGGCCGGCAAGCAAGCGCTGGTGCTGATCCCGGAAATCAACCTGGGCCCGCAGACCCTGGCGCGCTTCGAGCAGCGCTTCAATGCGCGCATTGCCCTGGTGCACTCGGCGGTCAACGACCGCGAACGCCTGGAGGCCTGGCTCGCCGCCCGCGACGGCGATGCCGACATTATTATCGGCACCCGTTCGGCACTGTTCACGCCGATGAAAAACCCGGGGCTGATTATCGTCGACGAAGAACACGACGGTTCCTATAAACAGCAGGAAGGCCTGCGCTACCACGCCCGCGACCTGGCCCTGGTGCGCGCGCGCCAGGAAAACATCCCCATCGTGCTCGGCTCCGCCACGCCCTCACTGGAAAGCCTGCACAACGCCTACATCGGCCGCTACGGCTTACTGCACCTCAACGAGCGCGCTGGCGGGGCGAAACAGCCGCGTTTCCTACGCCTTGACGTAAAAAGCCGCCCACTGGACAGCGGCATTTCCGGCCCCATGCAGCAAGCCATCGGCCAGACCCTGGCCGCCGGCCAGCAGGTGCTGGTGTTCCTCAACCGCCGCGGCTTTGCGCCAACGCTGCTGTGCCACGACTGCGGCTGGATGTCGGAATGCGATCGCTGCGACGCCCGCATGACCGTGCACCAACGCTCCGGCGAACTGCGTTGCCATCACTGCGGCCACGTCGAGCGCGTGCCGCGCCACTGCCCGCAATGCGGCAAAGTCGACCTGCGTCCCGTTGGCGCAGGCACTGAGCGCGCCGAGGAACGCCTGGGGATACTCTTCCCCGACTACCCAGTACTGCGGGTGGACCGCGACAGTACGTCGCGCAAGGACGCGATGAACCAGTTGTTCGCCACCATCCAGAAGGGCCAACCGTGCATCCTGGTGGGCACGCAAATGCTCGCCAAAGGCCATCACTTCCCCCGGGTGACCCTGGTGTCCATCCTCGACGCCGATGGCGGCCTGTTCTCCGGCGACTTCCGCGCCAGCGAGCGCATGGCCCAGTTGATCGTCCAGGTTGCGGGCCGTGCCGGGCGGGCCGAAGAGCCGGGCAAAGTCATCATCCAGACCCACCTGGCCGACCACCCGCTGCTGATCCAACTGACCGAACAAGGCTATTTCGCCTTTGCCGAACAAGCCCTGAGCGAACGCCGCGCCGCCGGCCTGCCGCCCTTCGCCCACCTCGCCCTGTTGCGCGCCGAGGCACACAAGCCTGGGCAGGCCGAGGCGTTCCTGGACGAAGCGTGCAGCGTGGCAGAAGAACTGTTGGCCCAATTGCAATTGGGCGGCATCGAACTGCTCGGCCCGGTGCCCGCGCCCATGGAGCGCCGCGCCGGGCGCTACCGCGCCCAATTGCTGCTGCAAGCCAGCGCCCGCGCGCCGCTGCATCGCTTGCTGGGCAGTTGGCTGCTGGCCCTGGAGCAGATGCCCAGCGGCCGGGCGGTACGCTGGTCGCTGGATGTGGACCCCGTCGACTTGTACTAACTTCAGCGGGGCCGGGCCCAGTGGCCAGCCACACGCTTGAAGTTAGCAGCACATCCGCGCTTACTGACCGCTTGCAGCTAGCCACTTGCCACTCAAACCCCTTTGCACGGTTGGCAAGCCCGCCCCGGCAACGGATAATGCCCAGTTTTTCCACCTGCGCACCGACGCGCCGCCGCTTGCGGTCGAAAGAGAAGACCATGAAAGACACCATTCGTCAGTTGATCCAACAAGCCCTCACCCAACTCGTCAATGAAGGTGTGTTGCCAGAAGGCCTGACGCCGGCGATCCAGGTGGAAAACTCCCGAGACAAGACCCACGGCGATTTCGCTAGCAACATCGCCATGATGCTGGCCAAGCCCGCGGGCATGAAGCCGCGCGACCTGGCGGAAAAAATCATCGCCGCGCTGCCCGCCGACGAGAACGTCAGCAAGACCGAAATCGCGGGCCCAGGCTTCCTCAATTTCTTCCAGAACACCCAAGCCCTGGCCGCACGCCTGGACGCGGCCCTGGCCGATGAAAAAATCGGCGTGCGCAAGGCCGGCCCGCTGCAACGCGTGGCCATCGACCTGTCGGCGCCGAACCTGGCCAAGGAAATGCACGTCGGCCACCTGCGCTCGACCATCATCGGCGACGGCGTGGCGCGCGTCCTGGAGTTCCTCGGCGACACCGTGATCCGCCAGAACCACGTGGGCGACTGGGGCACCCAGTTCGGCATGCTGATGGCCTACCTGGAAGAAAACCCGATCACCAGCGATGAGCTGTCGGACCTGGAAAACTTCTACCGCGCCGCGAAAAAACGCTTCGACGAATCCGAAGCGTTCGCCAACCGCGCTCGCGCCCTGGTGGTCAAGTTGCAGGCCGGCGACGCTGAGTGCCTGGCGCTGTGGTCGCGGTTCCGGGACATCTCCCTGGCCCACTGCCAGAAAATCTACGAACTGCTCAACGTCAAACTGACCATGGCCGACGTGATGGGCGAAAGCGCCTACAACGACGACCTCATCAACGTGGTCAACGACCTCAAGGTCAAGGGCCTGCTGGTGGAAAGCAACGGCGCGCAGTGCGTGTTCCTCGACCAGTTCAAGACCGCTGACGGCGAACCGCTGCCGGTCATCATCGTCAAGGCCGATGGCGGCTATCTGTACGCCACCACCGACCTCGCCGCCGTGCGCTACCGCAGCGGTGTGCTCAAGGCCGACCGCGCGCTGTACTTCGTCGACCAACGCCAGGCCCTGCACTTCCAGCAGGTGTTTGAAGTGGCGCGCCTGGCCGGTTTCGTGACCCACCCGATGGAAATGGAACACATGGGCTTCGGCACCATGAACGGTGCCGATGGCCGCCCCTTCAAGACCCGCGACGGCGGCACCGTCAAACTGATCGACCTGCTCACCGAAGCCCAGGACCGCGCTTACACCCTGGTCAAGGAAAAGAACCCAGAGCTGGCCGAGGACGAACTGCGCCACATCGCCCGCGTGGTGGGCATTGGCGCGGTGAAATACGCCGACCTGTCCAAGCACCGCACCAGCGACTACAGCTTCAACTTCGAGCAAATGCTCAACTTTGAAGGCAATACCGCGCCTTACCTGCTGTACGCCTACACCCGCGTCGCCGGGGTGTTCCGCAAACTGGGCAAGGATTTCAGCGAAGTGGACGGGCAGATCGTGCTGCAAGCTACCCACGAGCAGGAATTGGCCGCCAAACTCGCCCAGTTCGGCGAAGTACTCAACAATGTCTGCGACAAGGGCACGCCGCACACCCTGTGCGCCTACCTGTACGACGTGGCCGGCCTGTTCTCCAGTTTCTACGAGAACTGCCCGATCCTCGCCGCCGACACCCCGGCCCAGACGCAGAGCCGCTTGCGCCTGGCCGCCCTGACCGGCCGCACCCTCAAGCAAGGCCTGGAACTCTTGGGCCTGGAAACCCTGGAGCGCATGTAAGTTGGCCGCCAAGAAAAAACCTGCACCCAAGCGTGGCGCCAGCCGTTACCAGGCCCCGGCCAAGCAGCCGATCCCGGGCTGGCTGTGGCTGGCCATCGGCCTGACCGTGGGCGCATTCATCGTGTTCCTGATGAAACTTGAGCCGGGCCAGGGCGACGACGTCAAACGGGTCAAGCAAGAGCAGCAGAAAGCCACCCGTGCCGCCGAAGCCAACAAAACACCGCCCAGCCCACAGCAACCGGTCAAGCCTAAGTACGACTTCTATACCTTGCTGCCCGAGTCCGAAGTGATCGTGCCGCCCGAAGCCGTGCCGGAGAAAACCCTGCCGACGCCACAACCGGTGCCAACCACCCCCGTGACCCCGGAAGAAGCGGCGAAGATCGATACCGCCCGCGCCCAGGCTGCCCTCGCCGGTATCACCCCGCCGCCCGCGCCACCGGTGGCGAAAGCGGCGCCAGTGACCAAGTTCTTCCTCCAGGCCGGTTCGTTCCGCAAAGAGGCAGACGCCGACAAAGTGCGCGCGCAGATCATCCTGCTGGGCCAAGCGGTTTCGGTGGAGTCCGGCACGGTGAAGGATGAAACCTGGTACCGGGTGCTGGTGGGGCCGTTCAGCAACCGTGAGCAACTGACCGTGGCCCAGAAGCAACTGGCCGGCAGCGGCTTCAGCAACCTACTGCTGCAACAGCGCCAGAGCCGCTGACCGGGCATCTGCCAAGACACACCCTGTAGAAGCGGGCTTGCCCGCGATGGCACTGAATCACTCGCCCAATAGAGCGACTGACACGGCGCTATCGCGGGCAGGCCCGCTCCCACACTCGCGCCAGGCAACCCGCCGCCACTTGTCCGCCACGGTTGAAAAACCCGCCGCCACCCCCATATGAGTTCCCACCAGGGCATTTTCGCCCCGCTGCGTGGAGACTCTCCCTTGACCACCATCGTTTCAGTTCGCCGCCACGGCAAAGTCGTCATGGGCGGCGACGGCCAGGTTTCCCTCGGCAATACCGTGATGAAAGGCAACGCGAAGAAAGTTCGCCGCCTGTACCACGGCCAGGTGATTGCCGGTTTTGCCGGTGCCACCGCCGACGCCTTCACCCTGTTCGAACGCTTTGAAGGCCAGCTTGAGAAGCATCAGGGCCACTTGGTCCGTGCCGCCGTCGAACTGGCCAAGGAATGGCGCACCGACCGCTACCTGAGCCGCCTCGAAGCCATGCTCGCGGTCGCCAACAAGGACGCGTCCCTCATCATCACCGGCAACGGCGACGTGGTTGAACCCGAGGATGGCCTGATCGCCATGGGTTCCGGCGGCGGTTACGCCCAGGCCGCGGCCAGCGCGCTGCTGAAGAAAACCGACCTGTCGGCCCGGGAAATCGTCGAAACCGCCCTCGGCATCGCCGGCGACATTTGTGTATTCACCAACCACAACTTCACCATTGAGGAGCAGGACCTCGCGGAATAAGCCGTTACCGGCGCCCTTCCTGCTTGAGGACCCAACTACTATGTCCATGACTCCCCGCGAAATCGTCCACGAACTCAACCGCCATATCATCGGCCAGGATGACGCCAAGCGCGCCGTCGCCATTGCCCTGCGCAACCGCTGGCGGCGCATGCAGCTCCCTGAAGAGCTGCGCGTTGAAGTGACTCCCAAGAACATCCTGATGATCGGCCCCACCGGCGTGGGCAAGACCGAAATCGCCCGACGCCTGGCGAAACTGGCCAACGCCCCATTCATCAAGGTCGAAGCGACCAAGTTCACCGAAGTCGGCTATGTGGGCCGCGACGTCGAGTCGATCATCCGTGACCTGGCCGACGCCGCCATCAAGTTGCTGCGCGAGCAGGAAATGACCAAGGTCCGCCACCGCGCCGAAGACGCTGCCGAAGAGCGCATCCTCGACGCCCTGCTGCCCCCGGCGCGCATGGGTTTCAACGAAGACGCCGCGCCTTCGCAGGATTCCAACACCCGCCAACTGTTCCGCAAGCGCCTGCGCGAAGGCCAGTTGGACGACAAGGAAATCGAGATCGAAGTGGCCGAGGTGGCCGGTGTCGACATTTCCGCGCCGCCGGGCATGGAAGAAATGACCAACCAGTTGCAGAACCTGTTCGCCAACATGGGCAAGGGTAAGCGCAAAAACCGCAAGCTCAAGGTCAAGGAAGCGCTGAAACTGGTGCGCGACGAAGAGGCCGGTCGCCTGGTCAACGAAGAAGAATTGAAGGCCAAGGCCCTGGAAGCCGTCGAACAGCACGGCATCGTGTTCATCGATGAAATCGACAAGGTCGCCAAACGCGGTAACTCCGGTGGCGTCGATGTATCCCGCGAGGGCGTGCAACGCGACCTGCTGCCGCTGATCGAAGGCTGCACGGTCAATACCAAGCTGGGCATGGTCAAGACCGACCACATCCTGTTCATCGCCTCCGGCGCGTTCCACCTGAGCAAACCCAGCGACCTGGTGCCGGAACTGCAAGGTCGCCTGCCGATCCGCGTCGAGCTCAAGGCCCTGTCGCCGGAAGATTTCGAGCGCATCCTCAGCGAGCCCCATGCCTCCCTGACCGAGCAATACCGCGAACTGCTCAAAACCGAAGGCCTGGTCATCGAGTTCCAGCCTGATGGCATCAAGCGCCTGGCGCAGATTGCCTGGCAGGTTAACGAGAAAACCGAGAACATCGGTGCCCGGCGCCTGCACACCCTGCTCGAGCGCCTCCTCGAAGAGGTGTCGTTCAGCGCCGGCGACCTGGCCAGTGCCCAGGATGCCCAACCGATCAAGATCGATGCCGACTACGTCAACAGCCACTTGGGCGAATTGGCGCAGAACGAAGATCTGTCCCGCTACATTCTTTAGAGCGGCCAGCTTTGAGCTACAAGCTGCAAGGTGGACATCAGCGCCTTACAGCTTGTAGCTTGCAGCTTGACGTTTGTCGCTTCGGACCCCTGCCATGACCCCGCTTCCCACCGATATAAAGCTGCACAAAGCCTCGAAAACCCTGACCCTCAAATATGCCTCGGGCGAGGAGTACACCCTCCCCGCCGAGTTCCTGCGGGTGCATTCCCCCTCCGCCGAGGTCCAGGGCCACGGCAATCCTGTCCTGCAATTTGGCAAAATCGGCGTTGGCCTGAGCAAGGTCGAACCGGCCGGCCAGTACGCACTGAAACTGACCTTCGACGACGGCCACGACAGCGGCCTGTTCACCTGGGACTACCTCTACCAATTGGCGCAGCGCCAAGACGCACTGTGGGCCGATTATCTTGAAGCCTTGAAAGTTGCCGGAAAGTCCCGCGACCCGAGTGAATCTGTTGTACGGCTAATGCTCTAACTCAACGGTCTTACTCTTTAGAGGGCATTTTCTAATTTCATCTGCTTGAATGTTCGGCTGCATGGTCAATGATTGGCCTGCTTGCGAAAAAAATTAAACTCGGGTAACCAATGGAGCTGGCAAGTTCCCTGCAGTGTTCTCTGTCTTAAAAACAGCTGAAGCAGAATTCACGGTCACCCGAGCAGTAGTACCTGGCATTGGCTGTGTTACTGCACAGCAGGTCCCGGTACTCGTCTGTCGGACAATGGAGCGTCGTAGATGAGTAACAAGAATAATGATGACCTGAAACGCCAGGCCTCGGAAAACACACTGGGGCTTAATCCTGTTATCGGCTTGCGTAAAAAAGACCTGCTTACTTCTGCTCGCATGGTGCTGACCCAAGCTATCAAACAACCGTTGCACAGCGTCAAACACGTCGCGCACTTTGGGGTAGAACTCAAGAACGTGATGTTCGGCAAATCCACCCTGGCGCCGGAAAGCGACGACCGCCGCTTCAACGACCCGGCGTGGAGCCAGAACCCGCTGTACAAACGCTATATGCAAACCTACCTGGCGTGGCGCAAGGAACTGCACGACTGGATCGGCGACAGCAGCCTCTCGGAACAAGACATCAGCCGTGCCCACTTCGTCATCAACCTGATGACCGAAGCCATGGCGCCCACCAACAGCGCCGCCAACCCGGCGGCGGTCAAACGCTTCTTCGAAACCGGTGGCAAGAGCCTGCTCGATGGCCTCTCCCACTTGGCCAAGGATCTGGTGCACAACGGCGGCATGCCCAGCCAGGTGAACATGGGCGCCTTTGAAGTGGGCAAAAGCCTGGGCACCACCGAAGGCTCGGTGGTGTTTCGCAACGACGTACTGGAGCTGATCCAGTACCGCCCCATTACCGAGCAAGTGCACGAACGCCCGCTGCTGGTGGTGCCGCCGCAGATCAACAAGTTCTATGTATTTGACCTGAGCCCCGATAAGAGCCTGGCGCGCTTCTGCCTGCGCAGTAACGTGCAGACCTTTATCGTCAGTTGGCGCAACCCCACCAAGGCCCAGCGCGAATGGGGCCTCTCGACCTATATCGACGCGCTCAAGGAGGCGGTGGACGTGGTCACCGCGATCACCGGCAGCAAAGACGTCAACATGCTTGGTGCCTGCTCCGGCGGCATTACCTGCACTGCGCTGCTGGGCCACTACGCGGCGCTGGGCGAGAAGAAGGTCAACGCCCTGACCCTGCTGGTGAGCGTGCTGGACACTACCCTGGACACCCAGGTGGCGCTGTTCGTCGACGAGCAGACCCTGGAAGCGGCCAAGCGCCACTCCTACCAGGCCGGCGTGCTCGAAGGCAGCGACATGGCCAAGGTATTTGCCTGGATGCGGCCCAACGACCTGATCTGGAACTACTGGGTCAATAACTACCTGCTGGGCAATGAGCCACCGGTGTTCGACATCCTCTTCTGGAACAACGACACCACGCGCTTGCCGGCTGCCTTCCACGGCGACCTGATCGAGATGTTCAAGAACAACCCCTTGGTGCGCGCCAATGCCCTGGAGGTGTGCGGCACGCCCATCGACCTCAAGCAGGTCACCGCCGACGTGTATTCCCTGGCGGGCACCAATGACCACATCACGCCGTGGAAGTCCTGCTACAAGTCCGCCCAGTTGTTTGGCGGCAAGGTGGAGTTCGTGTTGTCCAGCAGCGGCCATATCCAGAGCATCCTGAACCCGCCGGGCAACCCGAAATCGCGCTACATGACCAGCACCGATATGCCCGCCGACGCCAACGCCTGGCAGGAGAATTCGTCCAAGCACACCGATTCCTGGTGGCTGCACTGGCAAGCCTGGCAGGCCGAGCGCTCGGGCAAACTGAAAAAGGCCCCCACCAGCCTGGGCAGCAAAACTTATCCGGCCGCCGAAGCGGCGCCGGGCACCTACGTTCACGAGCGATAAGCGAAACACCGGCAGTCTGTGGGAGCGAGCCTGCTCGCCCCCACAAGCAACGATGAAAAACTGACCCATAGGGCTTCAAGCATGCCGCAACCGTTCATCTTCCGTACGGTCGACCTGGATGGCCAAACCATCCGCACCGCCGTACGTCCCGGCAAGCCTCACTTGACGCCCTTGCTGATTTTCAACGGCATCGGCGCCAACCTGGAGCTGGTGTTCCCGTTCGTCCAGGCCCTGGACCCGGACCTGGAGGTGATCGCCTTCGATGTCCCCGGTGTCGGCGGCTCCTCGACGCCCAGCCGGCCCTACCGCTTTCCCGGGTTGGCCAAGCTCACGGCGCGCATGCTCGACTACCTGGATTACGGCCAGGTCAATGTGATTGGCGTGTCCTGGGGCGGCGCGCTGGCCCAACAGTTCGCCCACGACTACCCCGAGCGCTGCAAGAAACTGGTGCTGGCGGCCACGGCGGCCGGGGCATTCATGGTGCCCGGCAAGCCGAAAGTACTGTGGATGATGGCCAGCCCGCGGCGCTATATCCAACCGTCCCATGTGATCCGCATCGCACCGATGATTTACGGCGGCTCGTTCCGCCGCGACCCCAACCTCGCCGCCGACCATGCCAGCAAAGTGCGCTCGGCCGGCAAGCTGGGCTACTACTGGCAACTGTTCGCCGGGTTCGGTTGGACCAGCATCCACTGGCTGCACAAGATCCATCAGCCCACCCTGGTGCTGGCCGGCGACGACGACCCGCTGATCCCGCTGGTCAATATGCGCATGCTGGCCTGGCGAATTCCCAACGCCCAGCTACACATAATCGACGATGGCCATTTGTTCCTGATTACCCGGGCCGAAGCCGTCGCACCGATCATCATGAAATTTCTCCAACAGGAGCGGCAGCGGGCCGTCATGCACCCGCACCCGGCGCCCGCGGGCAAGGCCTAGGAGGCTGGCTGCCCGGCGCAAATGGCGCGCAACAACTATGTTGTCTGTCTTGGGCTTGTTGATGGCTGACGAAGGAGTGTTGACTCATGCGAGAAAAACCCGCGCCGGGCGTGCTGCCGACCCCCGCTACGCTGTTCAACGCCCACAGTGCGATCAGCGGCCTGCGTGGCCGTGACCTGTTTTCCACACTGCGCAGCGTCGCTTCCCATGGTTTGCGCCACCCGTTGCACAGCGCCCGTCATGCCCTGGCCTTGGGCGGGCAACTGGGCCGCGTATTGCTGGGCGAAACCCTGCACACACCCGCCCCCCAGGACAACCGCTTCAGTGACCCTACCTGGCAACTCAACCCGTTTTACCGGCGCAGCCTGCAGGCCTACCTGAGCTGGCAAAAGCAGAGCCAGAGCTGGATCGACGACAGCGGCATGAGCGACGACGACCGCGCCCGCGCCCACTTCGCCTTTGCCCTGCTCAACGACGCCGTGTCGCCCTCCAACACCCTGCTCAACCCGTTGGCGGTCAAGGAGCTGCTCAACTCCGGCGGCCACAGCGTAGTGCGTGGCATCGGCCATCTGTTCGACGACCTGCTGCACAACAACGGCCTGCCCAGCCAAATCACCAAGCACGCCTTCGAGGTCGGCAAGACCGTCGCCACCACGCCCGGTTCGGTGGTGTTTCGCAACGAGCTGTTGGAGCTGATCCAGTACAAGCCCATGAGCGAAAAACAGTACGCCACGCCCCTGCTGGTGGTGCCGCCGCAGATCAACAAGTACTACATTTTCGACTTGAGCCCGGCCAACAGCTTCGTCCAGTACGCGCTGAAAAATAACCTGCAGGTGTTCATGATTAGCTGGCGCAACCCCGACGTGCGCCACCGCGAGTGGGGCTTGTCCAGCTACGTGCAGGCCGCCGAAGAGGCGATGAACGTCTGCCGTGCGATCACCGGCAGCCGCGAGGTCAACCTGATGGGCGCGTGCGCGGGGGGCCTGACCATCGCCGCCCTGCAAGGCCACCTGCAAGCCAAACGCCAGTTGCGGCGCGTCGCCAGCGCCAGCTACCTGGTCAGCCTACTCGACAGCCAGATGGACAGCCCCGCCACCCTGTTCGTCGACGAACAAACCCTGGAAGCCGCCAAGCGCCGCTCCTACCAGCAGGGTGTACTCGACGGTCGGGACATGGCG
This sequence comes from Pseudomonas sp. MF08875, assembly GCF_059862525.1. NCBI lineage: Bacteria > Pseudomonadati > Pseudomonadota > Gammaproteobacteria > Pseudomonadales > Pseudomonadaceae > Pseudomonas > Pseudomonas sp. MF08875. The sequence continues at coordinate 83,232 of NZ_JCBCUW010000002.1, read as the reverse complement.
CGGGTGTTCGCCTGGATGCGGCCCAACGACCTGATCTGGAACTACTGGGTCAACAACTACCTGCTGGGCAAGGCGCCGCCGCCCTTCGACATCCTTTACTGGAACAACGACAACACGCGCCTGCCCGCCGCGCTGCACGGCGACCTGCTGGATTTCTTCAAGCACAACCCCTTGAGCCACGCCGGCGGGCTGGAGGTGTGCGGCACGCCGATCGACCTGTCCAAGGTCAACGTCGATAGCTTCAGCGTGGCCGGGATCAACGATCACATCACGCCCTGGGACGCGGTGTACCGCTCGACCCTGCTGCTCGGTGGCGAGCGGCGCTTCGTGCTCTCCAACAGCGGCCACGTGCAAAGCATCCTCAACCCACCCGGCCACCCCAAGGCCAACTACATCGAAAACCCCAAGCTGAGCAGCGACCCACGCGCCTGGTACTACGACGCCAACCACGTTGACGGTAGCTGGTGGCCGCGCTGGCTCGAATGGGTCCAGGAACGCTCGGGCACCCAGCGCGAAACGCTGATGGCCTTGGGCAATCAGCATTACCCACCGATGGAAGCCGCCCCCGGCACTTATATTCATGTGCGCTGAACGCCCAACCACTAAGAAGACTGGATGAAAACCCGCGACCGGATCCTGGAATGCGCCCTGCAGTTGTTCAACGACAAGGGCGAACCGAACGTCTCGACCATGGAAGTGGCCAATGAAATGGGGATCAGCCCCGGCAACCTCTACTACCACTTCCACGGCAAGGAACCGCTGATTCTGGGCTTGTTCGAGCGTTTCCAGGCAGAACTCATGCCCCTGCTCGACCCGCCCGCCGACGCGCAACTGGCCGCCGAGGATTACTGGCTGTTCCTGCATTTGATCGTCGAACGCCTGGCCCACTACCGCTTTCTGTTCCAGGACCTGTCCAACCTGGCCGGCCGCCTGCCAAAACTGGCCAAGGGCATCCGCAACCTGCTCAACGCCCTCAAACGTGCCCTGGCCTCCCTACTGGCGCGGCTCAAGGCCCAGGGGCAACTGGTCAGCGATACCCAAGCCTTGGGGCAGTTGGTAGAACAAGTCACCATGACCCTGCTGTTTTCCCTGGACTACCAGCGCATTCTCGACCGCGAAGGCCAGGTACGGGTGGTGGTCTACCAGATCATGATGCTGGTGGCCCCGCACTTGCTGGCGCCGGTCAAGGTCGCCACGGAGAACATGGCCCTGCGTTATCTGGAGGAACCTGCCTGAATCCTGCCCGGCGCCCAAACAAAAACGCCCGACCTTCACAGGCCGGGCGTTTTGGCATGCCCTGAAAAATCAGGACTGACTGGTTGGCACCTGGGTTGGCGCCACAGTCGGGGCGGGCGTTGGCGCTGCTGCCGGCGCCGGGCTGGCCACAGCAGGCTTGGCTGCTGCGGCTGGCTTGGCGGCCGCGGGTTTAGGCGCGGCAGGCTTCTTGGCGACTGGTTTTTTCGCCGCTGCCGGTTTGGCCGGGGCCTTGGCAGCAGGTTTTACCGCAGCCTTGGCCGCGACAGGCTTGGCCACCGGTTTTGCAGCAGCCTTGGCGGCTGCGGTTTTCGCCGCCGGTTTGGCTACTGCTTTAGCGGCTGGTTTGGCAGCAGCCTTGGCCAGAGGCTTGGCCGCGGTTTTTGCCGCAGGCTTGGCCGCTGCGGTTTTCGCCGCGACGGGTTTGACCGAGGCACCGGTCAGGCGCTCGATCTGCTTGGTCAGGGTATCGACCTTGCTGTGCAGCGCCTTCACTTCATTGCGGCTCGGGACACCCAAACGGGAAATGGCGCTGTTCAGGCGTTTGTCGAAGGCTTCTTCCAACTCGCCCCATTTGCCCAGGGCGCGGTCTTTGACATCACCGACGCGGGACTTGGCCGAACTGGCGGAGTCCTTGGCGGCATCCACTTTCTTGCCCAGAACGCTCTTGGTCAGTTTCTCGGCTTTTTCGCCGTCCTTGACCAGGCTTTCAAATACCTTGGAACCGTCAGCATCGATCTTGGAATACACGCCTAAACCAGCAAGCCAGATTTTGCGGGAGTAGTCTTCGACTTTCCCGATCCACGAGTTGCCTTCTTTCTCAGACTTCTTTTTAACAGCCATCCCGTTCTCCTTAATGTTTACGCGCGACACGTTCGAGCAATGCCGTCAGCCCAACGAGCTTAGCAGAGAGTGTCTCAACATCATGTTTAGACGCAATGCCGAAGCGATTCAAGGCACTGGCGACACGGGCGTCAAAAGCTTTTTCGACTTTATCGAGTTGAACTTCGACCCGGCCTTTGAAACTGCCAACATCATCTTTGACGTTATCGATTTGGCTATTAGCGGCTTCCAGTTGTTCAGCCACAACTTTTTTGCCTTTCTTTTCAACTGTTTGGCCAGTCTTGACCAACTCATGAAAATACTCGGTGCCTTCCTGGCCGACTTTGGCGTAGGCACCCAGGCCGGCCAACCAGATCTTGCGGGCATAAGATTTAACTTCGCTCAGAGTGGTTGGCTGAGCATCGACTTTTTTCTTCAGACTTACTTTGGCCATGGTGCACCTCACGCGCAAAAAGGTTTGAGGAACCGCCCACGAAATTGGGGCTAGGGCACAAAGTAGTGAGATTAATTAGAAACGGCACCCTAACAACTGACGTACATCACAAACAGTCTTTGCGGGCGCGAGCCGGCGCCCACACAAAACCCCACTCAGGCCAGCGCCTTGTCCAACGCCTTTTCGATTTCGGCCTTGATGGTGCCGCTCATCGCCGACATCAACAGCCCCAGCTCCACATTCACCCGGATCGACTTCTCGCCTACTTCCACCGCGCCGGCGACCCCGGAGCGCTTGAGTTTTACCGTGTCCCCCGCCCACTGGGGCTGCAGCCCATACTGGTCGGCCAGTTTCTGCACCAGTACCTGGGCTTTCTCGCGGGCGGCTTGCAAACCCAGGTCGTGGGCACGCTCAACATTTATACGGGCCATTGGCTGACTCCTGTTTTATCGGGGTTTGCCGGATCGATCCTGACCTGCGTCAAAACGTCCCGGCGATTGCCTATCTTACCTTCAGCCTTGCCAAGACAAAGCCCGCCACCGGGATTAGAATGGCCGGCATTCTCTTTTGGTGACAGCGATATGACTGATTCGCACAAAGGCAGTGATGCCGAACCTACCACTCACTTCGGCTTCAAAAACGTCCCGCAAAGCCAGAAAGCGGAAAAAGTCGCCGAAGTATTCCACTCGGTCGCCAGTAAATATGACCTGATGAACGATGTGCTTTCCGGCGGCATGCATCGCCTGTGGAAGCGTTTCACCATCGAGCTGTCCGGCGTGCGCAGCGGCAACCGCGTGCTGGACATCGCCGGCGGCACGGGCGACCTGGCCCTGAAGTTCTCGCACCTGGTCGGCCCGACCGGCCAAGTGGTGCTGGCCGACATCAACGAATCCATGCTCAAGGTCGGCCGTGATCGCCTGCTCGATCGCGGTGTGGCGGGCAATATCGAGTTCGTCCAGGCCGACGCTGAAAAGCTGCCGTTCCCCGACAACCACTTCGATTGCGTGACCATCGCCTTCGGCCTGCGCAACGTGACCCGCAAGGAAGACGCCCTGCGCTCCATGCTGCGGGTGCTCAAGCCGGGCGGTCGCCTGCTGGTGCTCGAATTCTCCAAGCCCACCAACGCGCTGATGTCCAAGGTCTATGACGCTTACTCCTTCGCGTTCATGCCGATGGTGGGCAAGCTGATCCTCAACGACCCGGAAAGTTATCGCTACCTGGCCGAATCGATCCGCATGCACCCCAACCAAGAAACCCTGAAGTCGATGATGGTCGAGGCCGGTTTCGACCGCGTGACTTACCACAACATGACCTCGGGCATCGTCGCCCTACACCGCGGCATCAAGCCCTGATGTTGCTCAGCGGCCTGCTGGCGGGGGTCGAACACGGCCTCAACCGCGTCCTGCGCCTCGACAGCACGGCTCTGCCGCGCCTGGGTCATTTGAACGGCAAGGTGATCGCCGTCGACTGCCGCAGCCCGGCCTTGCAGTTGTTCATCCTGCCCAGTGATGAAGGCCTGATGCTGGCCGCGAACTGGGCCGCCGACGCCGATTGCACCTTGCGCGCCCCCGCGTCGAGCCTGCTGAGCCTGGCCCTGAGCAAGGACAAGACCGCGATCCTGCACGGCCCCGACGTCGAACTCGACGGCGACAGCGCGGTGCTGCTGGACCTGGCCGCCGTGCTGCAAGACCTGGAGCTGGACTGGGAGTACGAGCTCTCGCGCTGGCTTGGCCCCGTCGCCACGCAGTTGATCGGCGGCCATTTGCGCAGCCGCAGCCGTTGGTACAGCCAGGGGTTCGCCAGCCTGAACCAGAACCTGGGCGAGTACCTGAGTGAAGAAGCGCGTGCCCTTGTAGGCCTGCGCGAAGCCGAAGCCCGATTTAGCGAACTGGACCGGATCAAACTCGATCTGGAACGCCTTGAGGCGCGTGTCGAGCGCCTTTCCCGATCCCTTGATTCAAGCGATAACGCATGAAGCTGCTTGCCGTCCGCCGTTTGTTGCGCATCCAGCGCGTCGTGATCCGCTACCGTCTCGATGACCTGCTGTTCGACCTCCCATTGCCCTGGTTCCTGCTGGCCCTGCGCTATGCCTTGCCGTGGCGCTGGTTCCCGCGCAAGCCCCTGGACCTGAGCCGTGGCGCGCGCCTGCGCCTGGCGTTGCAGGATCTGGGGCCGATCTTCATCAAGTTCGGGCAGATCCTCTCCACACGCCGCGACTTGCTGCCCGAAGACATCGCCGACGAACTGATGCGCCTGCAAGACCGCGTGCCGCCGTTCGACTCGCAAGTGGCGGTCGATCTGATCGAAGCGCAACTGGGGCAGAAGATCAGCGACGTCTTCAGCCGTTTCGACATCGAACCACTGGCCTCCGCGTCGGTGGCGCAAGTCCACGCCGCGCAGCTCAAAAGCGGTGAAGAAGTAGTGGTCAAGGTCATTCGCCCGGGCCTCAAGCCGATCATCGCCCAGGACCTGGCGTGGCTGTTCATCCTCGCCCGCGCCGCCGAAAAACTCTCCGCCGACGCCCGCCTGCTGCACCCGGTGGACGTGGTGCAGGACTACGAAAAAACCATCTACGACGAACTCGACCTGCTGCGCGAGGCGGCCAACGCCAGCCAGCTCAAGCGCAACTTCGAGGGCTCGCCGCTGCTGTACGTGCCGCAGGTTTATTGGGACTGGTGCCGCCCCAAAGTGCTGGTGATGGAGCGCATCTATGGCATTCAGGTCACCGACCTGGCGACCCTGGCCGACCAGCGCACCGACATGAAGGCCCTGGCCGAACGCGGCGTAGAGATTTTCTTCACCCAAGTGTTCCGCGACAGTTTCTTCCACGCCGACATGCACCCGGGCAATATTTTCGTCAGCACCGTGAACCCCTGGAGCCCGCAGTACATCGCCATCGACTGCGGCATCGTCGGCAGCCTGACGCCCCAGGACCAGGACTACCTGGCCCGCAACCTGTTCGCTTTCTTCAAGCGCGACTACCGCCGCGTGGCGCAACTGCACATCGATTCGGGCTGGGTGCCGGCCGAGACCAAGCTCAATGAGTTCGAGGCGGCGATCCGCACCGTGTGCGAGCCGATCTTCGAAAAGCCGCTCAAGGACATCTCCTTCGGCCAAGTGCTGATGCGCCTGTTCCAGACCGCTCGGCGCTTCAATATGGAAGTGCAGCCACAATTGGTGCTGCTGCAAAAGACCCTGCTCAACATCGAAGGCCTGGGCCGCCAGCTCTACCCGGACCTGGACCTGTGGAACACCGCCCAGCCGTTCCTGGAACGCTGGATGCGAGAACGCGTCAGCCCCAAGACCCTACTGGGCAACCTGCAAAGCCAGGTCGAGCAATTGCCGCACCTGGCCAACATGACCCGCGACCTGCTGGAACGCATGTCCCAACCCCACGCCGCGGACCCCGCGCCGCCCTGGCACCGGCGCAAGGACGACTGGTTCCTGCGCCTGCTGGGCGCCGCGCACCTGGCAGGTGGCGCGGTGCTGGCGGCGGGCGGCCCGCTCGGTGAAGCAGGCCACTGGCCGGCCGGCGTGATGGTGGCCGTGGGCTTGTATCTGGTCGTGCGCCGATAGCCAGCCGGGGTATCGGCTGGCACACTGAAGCGAATTAGTTACAAGTTGCAAGCTGCAAGCGAATCGGCGGCGTGACCTAGGTTAGTAAGCTTTTACTTGCAGCTTGAAGCTTCAAGCTCGCCTCTTTTTCAGGAACTGAAAATGAATAACTGGCTGGACGAGATCAAATGGGACGCCGATGGCCTGGTGCCAGCAATCGCCCAGGATCACAAGACCGGGCGCGTGCTGATGATGGCGTGGATGAACCGCCAAGCGCTGCAATTGACCGCCGCCGAGAACCGCGCCATTTATTGGTCACGTTCGCGTGGCAAGCTGTGGCGCAAGGGCGAAGAGTCCGGCCACGTGCAGCATTTGCATGAACTGCGCCTGGACTGCGACGCCGACGTCATCATCCTGAAAGTCGAGCAGGTTGGCGGTATCGCCTGCCACACCGGCCGCCAGAGCTGCTTCTATCGTGTCTTTGAAAACGGTGCCTGGGCAACCGTCGACCCAGTACTCAAAGACCCGCACGCCATTTATTCGGACCACAAACATGACTGACACCCTGACCCGCCTGGCCCAGGTGCTCGAAGAGCGCAAAGGCGCCAGCGCCGACAGTTCCTACGTCGCCAGCCTGTACCACAAGGGCCTGAACAAGATTTTGGAAAAAGTCGGCGAAGAATCGGTCGAGACGATCATCGCCGCCAAGGATGCCGCCATCAGCGGTGACTGCAGCGATGTCATCTACGAAACTGCTGACCTCTGGTTCCACAGCCTGGTCATGCTCGCCCAACTGGGGCAGCACCCGCAGGCCGTGCTCGATGAACTGGAACGACGCATTGGCACCAGCGGGCATACCGAGAAAGCCTCGCGCCCGTCCACCTGAATTCAACTTCTAGAGAGGAAACGCAACATGGGCATTTTTGACTGGAAACACTGGGTCGTCATTCTGGTTGTCGTGGTGCTGGTGTTCGGTACCAAGAAACTGAAAAACCTGGGCACCGATGTCGGCGAATCGATCAAGGGCTTTCGCAAAGCCATGAACGACGACGAAAAACCGGCCGAACCCAACGCATCCACGGCGCAACCCGTGCCGCCGGTGCAGCCCCAGGCTTCGCCACTGAGCCAGCCGCACACGATCGACGTGCAGGCGCAAAAAGTCGAAGAGCCGATCCGCAAAGACTTGTGAGCACCCAATAAATGTTCGGTATCAGCTTCTCTGAACTGCTGCTCGTCGGCCTCGTCGCCCTGCTGGTGCTGGGCCCCGAGCGCCTGCCGGGTGCTGCGCGCACCGCAGGCCTGTGGGTCGGGCGCCTGAAACGCAGCTTCAACGCAATCAAGAATGAAGTTGAACGGGAAATCGGCGCCGACGAGATTCGCCGGCAATTGCACAACGAGCACATCCTGTCGTTGGAGCAAGAGGCCCGCAATATCCTCAACCCGCAGCAGAAAAACCCCGGCACGTTCACCCCGCCGGTACAGGAACCGCCCGCCGCGCCTAGCGTCGAGCCTGCTGCGGTTGTTACCCCGACAGAATCCGTGGCGGCTACCACCGCCGCTTCCGAGCCCACTTTGCCGCCGCGAGCCCCATGAGCGCTGATAAACCGGAACACGACCAGCACATGCCGCTGGTCTCGCACCTCACCGAGCTGCGAACCCGCCTGCTGCGCTGTGTCGCGGCGATTTTCGTGATCTTCGCCGGGCTGTTTGCCTTCACCCAGCAGATCTACACCTTCGTCTCCACGCCGCTGCGCGATTACCTGCCTGTCGGCGCGACGATGATCGCCACGGACGTCTCGTCGCCGTTCCTCACGCCGCTGAAGCTGACGATGATGGTGTCGCTGTTCCTCGCGATCCCGGTGATCCTGCACCAGATCTGGGGCTTCATCGCGCCGGGCCTGTACAAGCACGAAAAACGCATTGCCGTGCCGCTGCTGGTGTCGAGCATCCTGCTGTTCTACACCGGCATGGCGTTCGCCTACTTCCTGGTGTTCCCGCTGATCTTCAAATTCTTCGCCGCCGCCACCCCGGCGGGCGTCGAGATGATGACCGACATCACCAGCTACCTCGATTTCGTGATGACGCTGTTCTTCGCCTTTGGCGTGGCGTTCGAGATCCCCGTCGCCGTGGTGCTGCTGGTGTGGATTGGCGTGGTGGACGTCAAGTACCTGAAGAAGATCCGCCCCTACGTCATCATCGGCTGCTTCGTGGTGGGCATGATCCTCACCCCGCCGGACATCTTCTCCCAGACCCTGCTGGCGATCCCCATGTGGTTGCTGTTCGAGATCGGCATCCTCTTTGGCAGCCTGGTCAGCAAGCGCGGCGAGCACCCCGACGACCCGCCTTCGGACAGTGAACCCCAAGACCAGCCGCCAGCGACCCAAGCGTGAACCTGCTGCTGCTCGAAGAGGCCGACTTCATCGCGCCGGACCGCGCCGTGCTGGGCGGGCGGCGCCTGACCCATATGCAGGAAGTACACCGCGCCGCCGTCGGCGACAGCTTGCGGGTCGGGCGCATTGGCGGCTTGATGGGTTCGGCGCAATTGCTGCGCCTGGACAGCCATGAAGCCGAGTTGCAGATCAGCCTCGACCAACCGCCGCCGGCCAAGCTGCCGCTGACCCTGCTGCTGGCCCTGCCCCGGCCGAAAATGCTCCGCCGCGTGCTGCAAACCGTCGCCGCCATGGGCGTGCCGCGGGTGGTGCTGGTCAACAGCTACCGGGTGGAAAAAAGCTTCTGGCAAACCCCGTTCCTGGAACCTGCCGCCGTGCGCGAGCAATTGATCCTGGGCCTGGAACAAGCGCGAGACACAGTGCTGCCCGAGATCATCATCGAGAAGCGCTTCAAGCCCTTCGTCGAAGACCGCTTGCCCGCCCTGGCCGCCGATACCCTGGGCCTGGTCGGCCACCCCGGCCCTTACCCGCCGTGCCCGCGCGGCCTCGACGAACCGGTGACCCTGGCCATCGGCCCCGAGGGTGGCTGGATCCCCTACGAAATCGACCTGCTGGCCAAGGCCGGCCTGCAACCGGTGCAACTGGGCGAGCGTATCCTGCGGGTCGAAACCGCCGTCACGGCGCTGCTCTCACGGTTGTTCTAAACGCTCCTGTAGCAAGCGGCCGCTCCAGTTACAGACAAAGGTCTTACATCCAAATCCTACAGAACCCACAGCGACGGCCGATAAATCCCTTATAGAACCAGTTGTCTTTTCAGGGAGTTACAGCATGTACCGGTGGTTAGCCCATAGCTTGGGAAATGTGAGTGTCAATCTGAAACTCAGCATCGGCTTCGGCCTGGTGCTGCTCCTCACCCTGCTGATTACCCTGACCGGTTGGATCGGCCTGGGCCATGTGATCGAACGCGGCGACAAACTGGGCTTTATTTCCAGCCTCAATGAACTGACCAAAGACCTGCGTGCCGCGCGCCTGACCTACGAACTGCACCACGGCGAACAAGGCACCGAGGCGGTCAGCGACCTGTTGAATAAACTCGATGCCAGCCTGCAACAGGCCCGCACCTACATCACCCACCCCGAAGACGTCACGCTGATCGGCCAGCAACAGGCCGCCGTGGCCGAGTACAAGCGCGGTTTCGTCAATTTGGCCGAGGCCAACCAGAACCGGGAAGCCAACCGCGCCCAGCTCATCGCCACCGCTAATGCGGCGATGGCCAGCGTGGCGCAGGTGGAAAAATCCCTGCTGCAAGGCGAAAGCGTGGCGCAGTTCAACAGCGTCATCGAGTTGAGCAAGCTGATCCAGCAAGCGCGCTTCCAAGTGCGCGGCTACACCTTCAGCACCAAGGCCGAGGCCCTGCAACCGGCACTCGAGGCCGTCGACAACGCCCTGGCCTACCTCACCGGCCTGCCCGCCGCGCTGCCCGAGCAGCACATCGCCCACCTGCAACAGGCCAGCGAGGCACTCAAGGGCTACCGGGTGGCCGTCACCCAGTTCGCCCAGGCCCAGGAAGCCAACGTCGCGGCCCTCAAGCACATGGCCGACCAGGGCACGCGCCTGATGGACCTGAGCAACCAACTGACCGTCTCGCAAACCGCCAAGCGCGACAGCGAAGCGGCCAGCGCGAAAAGCACCCTGATGCTAGCCACCGTGCTGGCGCTGGCCTTCGGCCTGTTCGCCGCGTGGAGCATCACCCGGCAGATCGTCACGCCCCTGCAGCAGACCCTCAAAGTGGTCGAGCGCGTGGCCTCTGGCGATCTCAGCCACGACCTGGATGTGCAGCGCCGCGACGAACTCGGCCAACTGCAACAGGCCATGCAGCGCATGACCGTGAGCCTGCGTGAGTTGATCGGTGGCATCAGCGACGGCGTGACGCAAATCGCCAGCGCCGCCGAAGAACTGTCGGCCGTGACCGAGCAGACCAGCGCCGGGGTCAACAGCCAGAAAGTCGAAACCGACCAAGTGGCCACCGCCATGCACGAAATGGCCGCCACCGTGCAGGAAGTGGCGCGCAACGCCGAGGAAGCCTCCGAAGCCGCCGTGGCCGCCGACCAGCAGGCCCGCGAAGGCGACAAGGTCGTTGGCGAGGCCATCGCCCAGATCGAACGCCTGGCCACCGAGGTGGGCAACTCCACCGAGGCCATGAGCCATCTGCAACGCGAGAGTGACAAGATCGGCAGCGTGCTGGACGTCATCAAATCGGTGGCGCAACAGACCAACCTGCTGGCCCTCAACGCGGCCATCGAAGCGGCGCGCGCCGGCGAGGCGGGCCGTGGTTTTGCGGTGGTCGCCGATGAAGTGCGCAGCCTGGCCCAGCGCACGCAAAAATCCACCGAGGAAATCGAAGAGCTGATCGTCGGCCTGCAAAGCGGCACCCAGCAGGTGGCGACCATCATGGACAACAGCCGCACCCTCACCGACAGCAGCGTGGAACTGACCCGCCGCGCCGGGGGCTCGCTGGACAACATCACGCGCACCGTCTCGGCGATCCAGGCGATGAACCAGCAGATCGCCGCCGCTGCCGAGCAGCAAAGCGCCGTGGCCGAAGAGATCAACCGCAGCGTGCTCAACGTGCGCGATGTGTCCGAACAAACCTCGGCCGCCAGCGAAGAAACCGCCGCCTCCAGCGCCGAACTGGCGCGCCTGGGCGTGCACCTGCAAAGCCTGGTGGGGCGGTTTAAGGTCTGATACCCCGTAGGTACATCAGCCAGGGTTGGCTCTGCATGGGCTGCCGTCATCGCGGGCAGGCCCGCTCCCACAGGTGAACTGTGGTGTGGGTGGGATTTTCATTTTCCTGCTCCCGATGGCGGCCCTGAGTGGCGGTACCGAGTGGTAGGGGTAAGACCGTTGCCACCCACAAAAAACCTCCCCCAAAGCCCTCTGCCCGGAGGGCTTTTTTCTGAAATTTCTTACGCAATTTTCAGGTCGAGGCTTACAGGGCTGACGCCGATCAACAAGGACATGCGCTCCTCTCCTGACACCCGTCAGCCGCAGCGCCATGCCCTTCTTGAATCGTCGGAGGTTCATCATGTTTCGTTGGCTGACCCGCGCCGTGGACAACATCAATGTCCCCCTCAAACTTGCCCTGGGCTTCGGCCTGATCCTGCTCCTGACCCTGGCCATCGCCCTCACGGGTTGGAGCGCCCTGGGCACGGTGCTCTTTCGTTCGCAGACCCTGACCGAGCTGGCCCAGTTAGGCCTGAGCAGCAAAGACCTGCGCAACGCCCACATCATTTACCAGGACTCCAGTTCCCCCAAGAACCTGGAGGCCATCAGCCGCCATCTAGCGAAGATCGACCAGCAACTGGACAGTATCGCGCTGCGCCTCAAAGACCCGGTCAACCTCAGGCAAATCCAAGTCAGCGCCGGGTATGTCGGCAACTTCAGGAATCGCCTGGGAGAACTGGCGCCGGCCATCGAGCAACGCGAAACAGCCCGCAACCAACTCAAACTTAGCGCCAAGCGCACCAGCGAAGCCGTCGCCCGGTTCGCCAGCGACCTGCCCAACCAGGACGACCAGCAAGCCCTCAAACCCGTAGAGCAACTGCGCCAGGCTATGGCCCAAGTCGAAGACCATGTGCTGAGCCCAGCCTGGATCGCCACGTCCCTGCAAAGCTACGCCGATACCGTTATCAACGGCCTCGCTGCCGTGGAACGCGCCGAAGCGCAGTTGCAGGCGTTGCCCGCCCACATGGCCCCCCTCAAAGCTGCGCTGCTCGATTACCGCACCCAGATCAGCCTCATGAAGGATGCGCAACTGGGCACTGAAACGACCCATGAAAAAATGGCCCAGCAACTCGACGCCCTGCTCAGCGAGAGTGGCGATCTGAGCCGGGATCAATTGCGCAAGGCCGCTAACCAGGCTGATTACGCCAACACCTTGCTGGCCGCGGTCACCGCCGTCGCGATCCTGATCGGCATGTTCGCCGCGTGGCTGATCTCCGCGCGGATCACCGTGGCCCTGCACCAAACCCTGCAAGCGGCCAACCGCATCGCCCAGGGCGATCTGCGCCAGGACCTCGACACCCGGCGCCGCGACGAATTGGGGCGCCTGCAGCGCAGCATGCACAACATGACGCTGAACCTGCGCAGCCTGATTGGCGATATCGGCGAAGGCGCGATCCAGATTGCCAGCGCCGCCGAGCAACTGTCGGCGGTCACCGAACAAACCAGTGCGGGGGTCAACAGCCAGAAGGAAGAAACCGAATTAGTGGCCACGGCCATGACTCAGATGGTCGCCACGGCTCGCGAGGTGGCTCTACATGCCGAGCAAGCCTCCCGGGCCGCTGTGGAAGCCGACCAGCATGCTGGCCAGGGCGATCGCGTGGTCGGCGAAGCCATCGCCCAGATCGAGCACCTGGCCAGCGAGGTCAGCCATTCCGGGCAGGCCATGGAGCAGTTACAGCAGGAAAGCGGCCGCATCGGCAGCGTGCTGGACGTCATCAAGTCGGTCTCGCAGCAAACCAACCTGCTGGCCCTCAATGCAGCCATCGAGGCAGCCCGCGCGGGGGAGGCCGGGCGCGGTTTCGCGGTGGTCGCCGACGAAGTGCGCAGCCTCGCGCAGCGCACCCAGCAATCGGCCGAAGAAATCGAACAACTGATCCTAAGCCTGCAAAACGGCACCCAACAGGTCGCCAGCATCATGGCCAACAGCCAGAGCCTGACCCACAGCAGTGTCGAACTGGCCCGCCGTGCAGGGGAAGCGCTGAACCACATTACCCGCACCGTGGCCAGCATCCAGGAAATGAACCCACAGATCGCCGCCGCCGCCGAAGAACAAAGCAGCGTGGCCGAAGAGATCAACCGTAATGTGATGAATGTGCGCGAAGTGTGCGAGCAAACTTCGGCGGCCAGCGAAGAGACCGCAGCGTCCAGTATCGAACTGGCGCGTTTGGGTACGCATTTGCAGCGATTGGTGGAGAAGTTCAAGGTATGAAGCCGAACCGGGGCCAAAGGCCCCGGCCCGCCTTTACAGGACCTGACGCAAAAACGCTTGGGCGCGAGGGTCTTTGGGGGCGGCGAAGAACTCCGCCGGAGGGGCATCTTCGAGCAACTTGCCGTGGTCGAAAAACAGCACCCGGTCTGCCACTTCCCGGGCAAAGCCCATTTCGTGGGTGACGCAGACCATGGTCATGCCTTCCAGGGCCAGGGTTTTCATTACATCAAGTACTTCGCCGACCATTTCCGGGTCGAGCGCCGAGGTGGGTTCGTCGAACAGCATGACCTTAGGGTCCATGGCCAACGCCCGGGCGATGGCCACCCGCTGCTGCTGGCCGCCGGACAGGCGCGAGGGAAACTCGTTGGCCTTTTGCCCGATACCGACCTTCTCCAGCAGCGCCCGCGCCTTGGCCTCACGCTCGGCCTTGCCGCGCTTGCGCACGACTTTCTGTGCCAGGCACAGGTTTTCCAGCACGGTCATGTGGGGGAACAGGTTGAAATGCTGGAACACCATGCCGACTTCGCGGCGGTAGGCGTTGACGTCGGTCTTGGGGTCGGCCAGTTGCAGGCCATCGATGCTGACCGAGCCGGCGTCGAACTCTTCCAGGCCATTGAGGCAGCGCAGGAAGGTGGACTTGCCCGAACCCGACGGGCCGATCACCACCAGCACTTCGCCCTTCGCCACTTGGGTGGTGACGTGGTCTACGGCGCGCACGACTTGGCCGCGGGTGTCGAAGACTTTTACCAGATCGCGGACTTCAATCACTTTGCGCGAGCCTCCGCTCAAGCCGGCTGGCGATTTTCGACAGCGGCAGGTTAATCAACAGGTACAGGCCCGCCACGCAGAACAGGATCTCGAACGGCGAGAAGGACGTGGTGATGACCTCGCGCCCGCTCTTGAGCAGTTCGGTGATGGCGATGACCGACACCAGCGAGGTGTCCTTGACCAGGCTGATGAACTGCCCGGCCAGCGGTGGCAGCACTCGCTTGAAGGCTTGCGGCAGCACCACATGGCGCATCGACTGGCCAGCACTCAGGCCCAGAGAACGGGCCGCCTCGTCCTGGCCACGGGTGATGGACTGCACCCCGGCGCGGATGATTTCCGCCACATAGGCGCCGGTAAACAGCGACAGCGCAGCGATGCCCGCAATCTCCCGGGACAGGTTGAGCACCGTGCCGATGAAGAAGTAGAAGATGAAGATCTGCACCAGCAGCGGCGTGCCGCGCACCAACTCGATGTAGACGATGGACAGGTCGCGCAGGGTCGGGTTTTTCGACAACCGGCACAGGCCCGTGGCCAGGCCGATCACCAGGCCCAGCACGCCGGACACCACCGACAGCCAGAGCGTGGTCCACAAGCCCCACAGCAGCGGGCCGGCCGCCCAGTGCCGGGTTACGCCGATCACGTCGCCTTCGGCCACGTCATCGCCGCGGGCCACTTGCAGGCTGTTGTCGTCGACCGTCACGTGCTGCTCGGCCCCCGCGTCGTTGCGCAGGGTCACTTGCGCCTTGCCGCCGTTGCGCACCACTTCGCTGACGGTGGAAATCTCTGCCGCTCGTTGGGATTCTTCAGCGTGGTAGGCGAAATACTGGGGAACGCGGTTCCATCGCCATTCGTATGACATCAGCGAGGTGGCGTAATACAACGCGCCAGCCAGGCCGATCAGCACCAGCACGGTCAAAACGTGCCAGGGCCATTGGGCTTTTTTTTGTTTCATTGCAGGATCCGAAATGTATGTCGCCTGGGAGGCCTCTATCGCGAGCAGGCTCGCTCCCACACCGGACCGAGTAGGTCAATTGTGGGAGCGAGCCTGCTCGCGACAAGGGCAGCGGGTTGCCGTTGACACCCCACCGCCCTGCATAGCCTTACTCCATGTCTTTGAGCCAAGCGGTGTCTTTGAACCACTTGTCATGGATGCGATCGTAAGTGCCGTCTTCACGGATCTGGTGCAGGAAGTTGTTGATGAAGTTCAGGCTGTCGTAGTCACCTTTCTTCAGGCCGAAGGCCAGGGGCTCGAAGGTGAACGGCTTGTCGAGGAACACCAGTTTGCCGTTGCCGACCTTGTTCACCGCGACCACGTTGTACGGCGCGTCGTAGATGAAGGCATCAGCCTTGCCGTTGACCACGTCGAGCACAGCTTCCTGCTCGTTGTCGTAGCCGTGGTATTTGGCTTTGGAGATCAGCTTCTTGGCGACCATTTCGCCAGTGGTACCGAGCTTGGAGGTGATGCGGTAGTCAGCGCTGTTCAGGTCTTTGTAGGACTTGATGGTGCCTTCCAGCTCCTTGCGGATCAGCAACGTCTGGCCGACCACGATGAAGGGTTCGCTGAAGTTCAGGCGCAGGTTGCGTTCCTGGGTCAGGGTCATGCCGCTGCCGATCATGTCGAACTTGTCGGTCAGAAGGGCCGGGATGATGCCGTCGTAGCCGGTGGAAACGGTTTCCAGCTTGACGCCCATGGCCTTGGTCATGGCCTTGAGCAGGTCCACTTCAAAGCCGATGATCTCGCCGCGTTTGTTGGTCATCTGGAACGGCATGTAGGTCGGGTCCATGCCCACCTTCAGCGTGCCGCGCTTGACCGCGTCGTCGATGGCGCCAGCCTGCGCCGCGTTGACCGAAACCAGTGCCGTGACGCCGAGCAGCAGCATCGAAAGATACTTCTTCATCATCAAGTCCCCTAAGCCATTTTATTGTTTGAGGCGAGTGCGCCTTGGGTTTCCTTGTGGGAAACCGGCAGATACATAGTTTTGTGACACCCATACGGGGAGCGATGCTAACCCACTCCCCCGACGGCACAAAGGTCTGGGCGGCAATTGTTGTTGCTTGAAGCACAAATAGCCGTAGGACGTATCCCAACATAGAGCCGTGAAACCCGTCGCCCCACAAACAAAAACCCCGCGAGGTTCAGGTCGCGGGGTTCAGGTCAGGCGGGCAACGCCTGGGTGATGGCCGGTTTGAGCGGCAGCAACGGCGCATGGGGGTCAGCCTTGATCGACTGCCGCCAGGCACTGAGCCAGGCTTCGTGCCCTTCGCTCCAGACCTGCTCATGCAAACGGGCCAGGGCGACCGGGTCGCTGAGCAGCGCCAGGCGTTCGTTGTTGGCCAGCCCTTGCGGGCCGACTTTCAGGGCATGGCTCACCCGTTCGGTGCGCAGCGCCTCTATCGGCTCGGCCTGCCCGTGACGGGACGTGGCCAGGGCACAAGCCAGGGCGTTCTGCTGCGGGTCGACCACGGCACGGATGAAACCGTCCTTGAGGGCGTGCCAGCGGTTTTCATGGGTGTACTGGTCGGTGGCGAGCAAGGCCTGGGGCGGGGCGTATTCCTCGGGAATAAGGAACAGGCTTTCGTCGCGGGACTTGAGGCCCAGGCCCACACGGCTGGAAATCACCGATACCGGGATCGACAGCATCAGCGAACCGACGATCGGCACCAGCCACCAGAGGAAGCTTGGGTTGAGCCAGATCACCAACAGCGCCCAGAAGAACCCGAGCAGGGTTTGCGGGCCGTGGCGCTTGACCGCTTCGCTCCACGGCGTGGAATCGTCGTCACGCTGCGGCGAGTTCCAGGTTGCGGCCCAGCCCAGGAACGCGGCCAGCACGAAACGGGTGTGGAAGATCATGCGCACCGGCGCCAGCAGCATGGAGAACAGCATCTCCAGCAGCATCGACAGGGTCACCTTGAACTTGCCGCCGAACTCTTTCGCACCCTTGGCCCAGATCAGGATGATGCTCAGCAACTTGGGCAGGAACAGCAGCACGATGGTGGTGGAGAACAGCGCGATGGCTTTGTCCGGGTGCCATTGCGGCCACAGCGGATAGAGCTGGCGCGGCTCCAGGAAGTACTGCGGCTCCATCAGCGTGTTGACCGCCAGCAGCGCGGTGGACAGCACGAGGAAGAAGAACCACAACGGCGCCGACAGGTAAGACATCACCCCCGTCAGGAACACCGCGCGGTGCACCGGGTGCATGCCCTTGACCAAAAACAGGCGGAAGTTCATCAGGTTACCGTGGCACCAGCGACGGTCACGCTTGAGTTCGTCCAACAGGTTGGGCGGCAGTTCTTCATAACTGCCGGGCAAGTCGTAGGCGATCCACACGCCCCAACCGGCACGGCGCATCAGCGCGGCTTCAACGAAGTCGTGGGACAGGATCGCCCCGGCGAACGCGCCTTTGCCCGGCAATGGCGCCAGGGCGCAATGCTCGATGAACGGCTTCATCCGGATAATGGCGTTGTGGCCCCAGTAGTGGGATTCGCCCAACTGCCAGAAGTGCAGGCCGGCGGTGAACAACGGGCCATATACGCGGGTGGCGAACTGCTGCATGCGCGCATAGAGAGTGTCCATGCCAGAGGCACGGGGCGCGGTCTGGATGATCCCAGCGTCCGGCGTGGCTTCCATCAGGCGCACCAGGCTGGTCAAGCATTCGCCGCTCATCACGCTGTCGGCGTCGAGCACCACCATGTACTTGTAGTCGCCGCCCCAGCGACGGCAGAAGTCGTCGAGGTTACCGCTTTTGCGCTTAACCCGACGGCGACGGCGACGGTAGAAAATCTTGCCAAAGCCCTTGGCTTCGCGGCAGACGTCCAGCCAGGCCTGTTGCTCGGCCACACAGATGTCGCTGTCGTTACTGTCGCTGAGCACGAAGAAGTCGAAGCGGTCCAGATCGCCCGTGGCGGCCACCGACTCGAAGGTGGCGCGCAGGCCAGCGAATACCCGGGGCACGTCTTCATTGCAGATCGGCATCACCAACGCGGTGCGCGCATTGGCCGGGATCGCCTCGTTGCCGGCGCTGGCCCCGGAGATGCGGTATTTGTCGTGGCCGGTGAGCAACTCGAGGAAGCCCATCAGCGCCGTCCAGAAACCGGCCGACACCCAGCAGAACAGAATCCCGAACAGAATCAGGATGCTGGTTTGCAAGGCATAGGGCAGCACTTGGGTGGCGGTTTGCATCAGCGGTTGGTGCAGGACTTCTTCAAGGTCAACGAAGGACCAGCCCTGGTAAGGCATGATGCCTTTCATATACCAGCCCGCGACGATGGTCTGGCCCAGCATCAACACCAACAAAATGTAGCGACGGATCGAACCGACAGTGCGCCAGCGCGCCGCCGGCAGGACGCGCTCGTCCTTGGGCGGCAACGGCGGGTTGCTGCGCCCGGTCAGGCGCCGCCAGCCACGCACGAGGATATTGGTGCGCCACGGCTCCGGCACCACTTTGGTGCGGCGGATCGGCGGCGTGGCCTTGAGGCACACCCGGCCTGCCGAATCGAGGGCCAGCATCTCGGCCTCTTCCAGCTCTTCGGCGCTGTTGAGCAGCAAACGGCTGCCCACCGAAGCCTGGGCGGCCTCGGCGGGGGCGTCGAAAGACGCGGACGAGAGACGTTCGTGCAGCTCGCTGAACGACCGGCAACCCGCCAATTCGGCGCGTTGCTCGTCACTCAGCGGTAGGTGCGCCAGGTACTCGAACAGAGTCTCTGGCCGGGCTTGAGGGTTACTCATCGGCTGGCAACTGGTAGCTCCAGGTCTCGGTCAGCACTTGTTCAGTCTTGACCGGCTCCGGGGTGGCGGTGGCCGCAGGTGCCGTTTCCGGCTGCGGGTCCTTCTTCGCGGTTTTTTCGCTTTGCTTGGCCGCGACCTTGTCAGCCTTGATGACGTGCGCGGTGTCTTGCACCGGCTCGGCGACCACCATGTCACGCACCAGGGCGGCACGCATTTCAGTAGCCTTGCCCGCGTCCTTGATCTTCAGGCGCAGGGTCAGGCGCCAGCCCTTGGTGTAAGGGTTGTAGCGCACGCTGTTTTCGACGACTTCGGCGTTGTCGCCGACGCTGACCTGGCTACGCACGGTGGCGTCCGGCAGCAACTTGGCCAAGGACGGGCCCTGGAAGTCCACCAGGTAGGCCACGCTGCCGTCGGGTTGGCGGATCAGGTTGGACTGCTTCACGTCACCGGTGGAACGCAGGGTCTGCATGACCCAGGCGCTGTCATCCGAATGCAGGGCGGCTTCGTCCATGGTCCAGTGCAGGCGGTAGCTGACATCCAGCGGCTGGCCTGGCTCGGGCATTTTTTCCGGGCTCCAGAACGCAACGATGTTGTCGTTGGTCTCGTCGGCGGTAGGGATTTCCACCAAGTCCACGGTGCCTTTGCCCCAGTCACCTTCCGGCTCGATCCAGGCACTTGGGCGTTTTTCGTAGTTGTCGTCGAGGTCTTCGTAGTGGCTGAAGTGGCGACCGCGTTGCAACAGGCCGAAACCGCGCGGGTTTTCCACAGAGAAGTTGCTCACCGACAGGTGTTTAGGGTTGTTCAGTGGGCGCCAGATCCACTCGCCGTTGCCGGCATGGATCGACAGACCGCTGGAGTCATGCAGTTCGCGGCGATAGTTGAGTACTTTCGACGGCTGGTTGGCGCCGAACAGGTACATGCTGGTCAGCGGGGCGATGCCCAGTTTGCTGACTTTGTCACGCAGGTACATGCGCGACTTGACGTCAACGACCGTGTCGCTGCCCGGGCGCAGGATCAGGCGATAGGCACCCGTGGCACGCGGCGAATCCAGCAAGGCGAAGATCACCAGGTGCTTGTCGCCGGTTTTCGGGCGTTCGATCCAGAACTCGGTGAAACGGGGGAATTCTTCACCGGACGGCAACGCGGTATCGATGGCCAGGCCACGGGCCGAGAGGCCGTAGATCTGATCCTTGCCCACGACGCGGAAGTAGCTCGCGCCCAGCATGGTCATGATCTCGTCTTGCTTGTCCGCCTTGTTGATCGGGTACAGCACGCGGAAACCCGCGTAACCCAGTTGTTCGGTGGCTTTGGGGTCGAACTTGACGTCGCCGAAGTCGAAGCGAGTCGGATCATATTTGATCGGTTCGACGGTATTGGCCGTCACTTCGTTGATTTTCACCGGCGTATCGAAGTGCATGCCCTGGTGATAGAAGGACAGCTTGAACGGGGTTTTCTGATCGGCCCATTCGGCTTTTTCGGTACGGAAGCGAATTTTCTGATAGTCCGCGAACTTCATTTCACGAAATTCGTTCGGCAGATTGCTGCGCGGGGCTTCGTACTTTTGTGCCGCCAACTCTTTGGCCTTGGCCGCTACATCATCCAGGTTGAATGCCCATATTTGACCGGCGCTGAGCAGGCAAAGCAGGGCAGAACCCGCCGCCAGTGCGTTACGAAACCGTTTGGCAGACAACTTTGGTGCATTACAGGGACTAACAATCACGAGCAACCCTCGCCGAAAACAGATCAAAAAACCAACGGCCAGATAAAGTGCCGTCGCGGTCGGCTGTATGAAAAATCCGACCCCGCATGCCACTTTTGCCAAGTTGGCGAGCATTGTTCGGACTCCGCGGGGGGCAAATGATTCCCCACGCGGTTCCGGACAAGTCTCTACCTAAATCAAAATGGACCAACGAACGCTGATCCCCGTAGCGCGCGATTATCTAGTAGGCCGCGTGACAACGCATCAGGGGTAACAAAGTATTTATGGGTAAACCCCCCGCTTTCGGGCCGAAACAGCCGTAAAAACATGTTTCAAGCGCTTTCAGGCCTGTAGGAGAAAGGTCACAGGGCCGTCATTGACCAAATGCACCTGCATATCGGCACCAAATCTACCTGATGCCACATTGCCATGCACCTGCTGCGCTTTGCTCAATAAATAACCAAAGAGTTCCTCACCCAGTGCCGGCGGCGCGGCGGTGGAAAAGCTCGGGCGCAGGCCGCTGTGGGTGTCGGCGGCCAGGGTGAACTGCGACACCAACAACAAGCCGCCCTCCACCTGGGCCAGGGACAAGTTCATCTTGCCGTCGGCATCGCTGAACACCCGGTAATTGAGCAACTTGTGCAGCAGTTTGTCGGCGCTGGCGCGGGTGTCCTGGGGCTCGATGGCCACCAATACCAACAGCCCTTGGTCGATGGCGCCGACCACCTCCCCCGCCACTTCCACCCGCGCACCGCGTACGCGCTGCAACAGGCCCTTCATGCTTCTTCGGGCGCCAGGTCGAGCAGGCGCCGGGCCATTTGATCGGCCGCCCGTACCAGGGCATCGGTGATACCCGGCTCGGAGGCGGCGTGGCCGGCATCGCGAATAATCTGCAACTCGCTATTGGGCCAGTTCTGGTGCAGTTCCCAGGCATTGTCCAGCGGGCAGATGACGTCGTAGCGCCCGTGCACGATCACCCCGGGCAAGTGGGCGATCTTGTGCATGTCGCGGATCAGTTGGTTGGGCTCAAGGAACGTGTTGTTGGTGAAGTAGTGGCATTCGATGCGGGCAATCGACAAGGCACGCTGCGCCTCGCTGAAGCGGTCGACCACCAGCGGGTTGGGGCGCAACGTGGCGCAGCGGCCCTCCCACAGCGACCACGCCTTGGCGGCGTGCATCTGGGCGATCTGGTCGTTGCCGGTGAGGCGCTTGTGGAAAGCGCCTAGCAGGTCGTCGCGTTCGTCCAGCGGGATAGGGGCGATGTAATCCTGCCAGTAGTCGGGGAACAGACGGCTTGCGCCCACCTGGTAGAACCACTCGATGTCCTGCTCGCGAGCCAGGAAAATCCCACGCACGATCAGCCCCAGTACACGGTCCGGGTGGGTCTGGGCGTAGGCCAGGGACAGGGTCGAGCCCCAGGAACCGCCGAACAGCACCCATTTTTCAATGCCCAGGTGCTCGCGGATGCGCTCAAGGTCGGCGACCAGATCCCAGGTGGTGTTGTTTTCCACGCTCGCGTGGGGCGTGGAGCGCCCGCAACCGCGCTGGTCGAAGGTGACGATGCGGTACAGGTTGGGGTCGAAATAGCAGCGGCTTTGCGCGTCGCACCCGGAACCCGGGCCACCGTGGATGAACACCACCGGCAAACCTTGTGGCGAGCCGCTTTCGTCGACGTACAGGGTGTGGATGTCATCGACGGCCAGATCGTGCCGGGCGTAGGGTTTGATCTGCGGGTACAAAGTCTGCATTGCGCGCTCCGTGAGGGGTCGGGTCCGCCCGGGGGGGACTTCCATTAATCTGCCGTGGGGCATCATAAACCCGAATCGCGTAATGAGCATGCCCTGACCTGTGGCAGCGGGCGTGTGCCACGTCAGCGCGCCTGTGTACTGGTTGAAAAAACCGATCGCAAGCAGGCGTACTCCCACAGGTTTTCACCTAAGTTTCAAGCACCACTCACTGGGGGTGAGAGCGAGCCTGCCCACGATGGCCGCGCCACTCAGGCGTAGCGCCTTTGCCCCCATTCCAGCAGCCCTTGCAGCAGTTCCTTGAGCACCACTTGGGTGGGCGCGGCGAGGTCTGGGCGGTAGCGGAACGGCTCGAACTCTTCCATATAAGTGCACTGGCCCAGCTCCAGTTGCACGGCGTGGATATGCTCGGCCGGGTTGCCGTAGTGGCGGGTGATGTGCCCGCCCTTGAAGCGCCCGTTGAGCACATGGCTATAGGCCGGGTGCCCGGCGCAGATGGCCTCCAGCCTGCCCGCCAACTGTGGGTCGCAACTGGCGCCGTTGAAGGTGCCGAGGTTGAAATCCGGCAACTTACCGTCGAACAGATGGCCGATCACCGAGCGGATCGAGTGGGCATCGAACAACAGCGCGTAGCCAAATTCAGCCTTGAGCCGGGCCAGTTCCTGCGCCAGGGTGCGGTGGTACGGCGCCCAGATCTGCGCCAGGTAGGTGGCACGCTCCTCGGCGCTGGGCTCCAGCCCCGGGCGGAACAACGCCTGGCCGTCAAACAGCGTCGCCGGGTACAACCCGGTGGTGGCGCCGACATATAAAGGCTTGTCGTCGTCGGGCCGGTTGAGGTCGATGACAAAACGCGAATACTCGGCGGCCAGGGTGCTGGCGCCCAGTTCGGCGGCAAACTCGTAGAGTTGCGGAATGTGCCAGTCGGTATCGGGCAGGCTTTGCGCCGCCGGCACCAGGCCGGCCTCGACCGCCGGGGTCAGGCGCACGCCTGCGTGGGGCATGCTAATTAGCAGCGGCACCCGGCCTTGTTTGAAGTTCAGAACCTTATCCACTGCCCTCTCCTACAACGTGACATCGGCGCCGTGGCGCACGACGCGTTTTTCCAGGTCACCGCCCAGCCAATACGCCAGGTCGGCCGGCCGATCGATTTGCCAGGCCACGAAATCTGCCACCTTGCCCACTTCCAATGAGCCGTGGCTGTGCTCCAGGCCCAGGGCCTTGGCCGCGTGCAGGGTAGCGCCGGCCAGGGCCTCTTCCGGGGTCATGCGAAAACAGGTGCAGGCCATGTTCAGCATCAGGCGCAACGACAACGCCGGCGATGTACCGGGGTTGAGGTCGCTGGCAATGGCGATTTTCACGCCGTGCTTGCGCAGGGCATCCATGGGCGGCAACTGGGTTTCGCGCAGAAAGTAGAACGCCCCGGGCAGCAACACCGCCACCGTGCCGGACGTGGCCATGGCCGCCGCGTCGGCTTCGGTCATGAACTCCAAGTGATCGGCCGACAGCGCCTGATAGCGCGCCGCCAGGCTCGAACCGTGCAGCGACGACAGTTGCTCGGCGTGCAGCTTCACCGGCAAGCCGAGTTTTTGCGCGGCGATAAACACCCGCTCGACCTGGGCTGGAGAGAACGCCAGGTACTCGCAGAACGCATCCACCGCATCCACCAGGCCTTCAGCCGCCAGGGCCGGGAGCATTTCGGCGCAGATATGCTCGATGTAGGCGTCGGCGCGCCCGGCGTATTCGGGCGCCAAGGCGTGGGCCGCCAGGCAGGTGCTGCGCACCGTGGCTGGCAACTGCTCGCCGAGGCGGCGGATCACCCGCAAAATCTTGCGCTCGTTGGCCAGGTCCAGGCCGTAGCCGGACTTGATTTCCACCGTGGTCACGCCGTCGCGCAGCAGGCTGTGCAGGCGTTTGCGGGCGCTGGCGAAGAGTTCGTCTTCGCTGGCAGCCCGGGTAGCGCGCACGGTGCTGGCGATGCCGCCGCCCTGGGCGGCGATCTCAGCGTAGCTCACACCTTGCAGGCGTTGTTCGAACTCACCGCTGCGGTTGCCGCCGAACACCGCGTGGGTGTGGCAGTCGATCAGGCCCGGCGTAACCCAGGCCCCCGCGAGGTCTTCGACATGGGGGTAATGCCCCGCCGGCAGCGCGCCACGCGGGCCGATCCACTCGATGTGCGCGCCGGACGTCACGATGGCGGCATCCTCGATGATCGAGTAAGTACCCTGGGCCATGGTTGCGACGTGGCAATGCTGCCAAAGAGTCTTCATTACAGCCTCCATAACTTATCGATGGGACAGGGCCGGGTCGGGGCTGACCAGGGCCGGTTGCCCGGTCACCGGTTTGACCCACACCTTATAGGCGATCACCAGCAGCACGATCCACACCGCGCCTACCAGCAAGGCAGCCTGGGTGTCCGGGAAGTAGCCCAGCACGCCGAAGACGAACAGCATGAACACAATCGCCGCCGCCGGCGCGTAAGGCCAGAACGGTACGGGGAATTGCAGCTGCGCGACTTCTTCGCGGCTCATGGAGCGGCGCATGGCCACTTGGGTCAGCAGGATCATCAGCCACACCCACACGGTGGCGAAGGTCGCGATCGAAGCTATGACCAGGAACACGTTTTCCGGGATCAGGTAGTTGAGCACAACGCCGCCCAGCAGCGCTGCGCCCATCACCACCACGGTCATCCACGGCACACCCTGGCGCGACAGCTTGGAGAAGCACTTGGGCGCATGGCCCTGCTCCGCCAGGCCGTACATCATGCGGCCCGCGCCAAAGATGTCGCTGTTGATGGCCGACACCGCCGCCGAAATCACCACGATGTTGAGGATGGTCGCCGCCGAGCTGATGCCCAGGTGATCGAAGATCTGCACGAAGGGGCTGCCCTGGCTGCCGATTTGCGGCCACGGGTAAATGGCCATCAGCACGAACAGGGTCAACACGTAGAACAGCAGGATGCGCAGCGGTACGGCGTTGATCGCCTTGGGCAGCACCCGTTGCGGGTCCTTGGCTTCGCCGGCGGTGATGCCGATGATCTCGATGCCGCCGAAGGCGAACATCACCACCGCGAACGACGCAATCAAGCCACCGATGCCGTTAGGCATGAAGCCGCCGTGGGCCCACAGGTTGCTCACCCCGGTGGCGTGTTCGGCGTTGGCCGAGTTGATGCCAAACAGCATGATGCCGAAACCACCGAGGATCATCGCAACGATGGCCGCCACCTTGAGCAGCGACAGCCAGAACTCCATCTCGCCGAAGACCTTGACGTTGCACAGGTTCAGGCCGCCGATCAGGAACACGATGCCCAGCACCCAGACCCAGCGCGCCACTTCGGGAAACCAGAAGCCCATATAAATGCCGAACGCGGTGACGTCGGCGAGGCAGACAATAATCATCTCGAAAGCGTAGGTCCAACCCAGGATGAAGCCCGCCATCGGCCCCAGGTAGGTGCTGGCGTACTTGCCGAACGAACCGGCCACCGGGTTGTGCACTGCCATCTCACCGAGGGCGCGCATGACCATAAACACCGCCGCGCCACCGATCAGGTACGCCAGCAATACCGCCGGGCCGGCCATTTGGATGGCCGAGGCGGAGCCGTAGAACAGCCCGGTGCCGATGGCCGACCCCAGTGCCATGAAGCGAATGTGGCGGGCCGATAGCCCGCGTTTCAAACCGGATGCTTGCTGTTGCATTTCTCGTCCTTAATTGTTTTTGTCAGAGAAAACCAATGGGCTGACTGAACCGGTAGCAAGCGGGCTTGCCCGCGCTGGGGTGCGTAGCAGCCACTTCAAATAGTGGCTTGAGCGACTATTGACGGCCGCTACGCTGCCGAGCGCGGGCAAGCCCGCTTGCTACACCTGGGTGTCAGAGGCTCGGCAGCAACTTGGCCAGGACCAGTTCGTTCAGGCAACGGGAGGCCAGCAGTTCGCTCGCGGCGTTGATGTCCGGGGCGAAGAAGCGGTCTTTCTCATAGAACGGGACTTTGCTGCGCAGGAGGGTGCGCGCTTGCTCCAGTTTGCTGGAGGTTTTCAGGCCATCGCGCAGGTCCAGGCCCTGGACGGCAGCGAGCCATTCCACGGCGAGCACGCCACGGGTGTTCTCAGCCATTTCCCACAAACGCTTACCCGCGGCCGGGGCCATGGAGACGTGGTCTTCCTGGTTGGCGGAAGTGGGCAGGCTGTCCACCGAGTGCGGGTGAGCCAAGGCCTTGTTTTCGCTGGCCAGGGCTGCGGCAGTCACTTGGGCGATCATGAAACCGGAGTTCACCCCACCGTTGGCCACCAGGAACGGCGGCAACTGGGACATGTGCTTGTCCATCATCAACGAGATGCGGCGCTCGCTCAGGGAGCCGATTTCGGCGATGGCCAGGGCCATGTTGTCAGCGGCCATGGCCACCGGTTCAGCGTGGAAGTTGCCACCGGAAATCACGTCGCCTTCGGCGGCGAATACTAGCGGGTTATCCGACACGGCGTTGGCTTCGATGCTCAGCACCTCGGCGGCCTGGCGGAACTGGGTCAGGCAGGCGCCCATGACTTGCGGCTGGCAACGCAGGGAGTACGGGTCCTGGACCTTGTCGCAGTTGTGGTGCGAATCGGACACTTCGCTGCGCTCGCCCAGCAGGTCGCGGTACGCGACAGCGGCGTCGATCTGGCCTTTCTGGCCACGGGCGGCGTGGATGCGTGCGTCGAACGGCGAGCGCGAACCCAGCACCGCCTCAACGGTCAGGCCACCCAGGGCCAGGGCGCCGGCGAACAGGTCTTCGCCCTCGAACAAACCGCGCAGGGCATAAGCCGTAGACACCTGGGTGCCGTTGAGCAGCGCCAGGCCTTCTTTGGCGGCCAGGGTCAGCGGCGTCAGGCCGGCGACTTTCAGCGCCTCGGTCGCGCTCAGCCATTGTCCTTTGTAGCGGGCCTTGCCTTCGCCCAGCAGCACCAGGGACATATGGGCCAAAGGCGCGAGGTCGCCGGAAGCGCCCACCGAACCTTTGAGCGGGATGTGCGGGTAAACCTCGGCATTGATAAGGGCGATCAGCGCATCGATAACCAAGCGACGGATGCCGGAGAAACCACGGCTCAGGCTGTTGACCTTGAGCACCATAATCAGGCGCACCAGGGCGTCGCTGATCGGCTCGCCCACACCGGCGGCGTGGGATAGCACCAGGGAGCGCTGCAGGTTTTCCAGGTCTTCGCTGGCGATGCGGGTCGAGGCCAGCAGGCCGAAACCGGTGTTGATGCCGTACGCGGTGCGGTTCTCGGCCAGGATCTGCTCCACACAGGCCACGCTGGCTTCGATCTGTTGCGAGGCGCTGTCATCCAGGCTCAGGGTGATCGGGTTCTGGTAAACGGCACGCAGTTGGGCAAGGGTCAGCTGGCCTGGGATAAGGTTTAGCGCAGTCACATTCGTGCTCCTTTTGAGAGTTTTATTAACAGCCCGTGGCACGCAACGGCTCGCCGGCTGTGGATTGTTCTGAAATCTCGCCCGGTTCCTGTGGGAACCCGGCCTGCCTGGCCCTGCTCGCGTGTAGGAAGCAGGCTCGCCCGCACTGGAGTGCGTAGCGCTCCTTCGCTTTTTAGGGCCGCTACGCAAACCCGTTTTCTACCTACGACAACGATGCGGTGGGGCTTGAGGCAGCGCCCGCGATAAACAATGTCGTGCAGTTTCCGGCACGCCAGCCTGGCGGGCAAATAAAGCGCGGCCTTTAGCCAGTAATCATCGGCAGGTTCAGGCCCTGTTCCTTGGCGCAATCGATGGCGATCTGATAGCCCGCATCCGCGTGGCGCATCACGCCTGTGGCCGGGTCGTTGTGCAGCACGCGCGCGATCCGCTCGGCCGCTTCGTCGGTGCCATCACACACGATGACCATGCCCGAATGCTGGGAGAAGCCCATGCCGACGCCGCCGCCGTGGTGCAGTGAGACCCAGGTCGCGCCGCTGGCGGTGTTGAGCAGGGCGTTGAGCAGCGGCCAGTCGGACACGGCGTCGGAACCGTCCTGCATCGATTCGGTTTCGCGGTTCGGGCTGGCTACGGAGCCGGAGTCCAGGTGGTCGCGGCCGATCACGATCGGCGCCGACAGCTCACCGCTGCGCACCATTTCGTTGAACGCCAGGCCCAACTTGGCGCGCTGGCCCAGGCCCACCCAGCAGATCCGCGCCGGCAGGCCCTGGAAGGCGATGCGCTCGCGGGCCATGTCCAGCCAGTTGTGCAGGTGGGCATCGTCCGGGATCAGCTCCTTGACCTTGGCGTCGGTTTTGTAGATGTCTTGCGGGTCACCCGACAGCGCCGCCCAGCGGAACGGGCCGATGCCACGGCAGAACAGTGGGCGGATGTAGGCCGGAACGAAACCGGGGAAGTCGAAGGCATTCTCCACACCCTCTTCCTGGGCCATCTGGCGGATGTTGTTGCCGTAGTCGAAGGTCGGCACGCCCATTTTCTGGAAATCCAGCATCGCCTTGACGTGGACGGCCATGGACTGCTTGGCGGCCTTGACCACGGCAGCCGGCTCGGTCTTGGCGCGGGCGCGGTATTCGTCCCAGGTCCAACCGGCAGGCAGGTAGCCATTGAGCGGGTCGTGGGCGCTGGTCTGGTCAGTGACCATGTCCGGGCGCACGCCGCGCTTGACCAGTTCCGGCAGGATCTCGGCGGCGTTGCCCAGCAGCGCGATGGAGATGGCCTTGCCTTCCTTGGTGTACTTGGCGATGCGCGCCAGGGCGTCGTCGAGGTCGCTGGCTTGCTCATCGACGTAACGGCTGCTGAGGCGGAAATCGATGCTCACCTGCTGGCACTCGATGTTCAGCGAGCACGCGCCGGCCAGGGTTGCGGCCAACGGCTGCGCGCCCCCCATGCCGCCCAGGCCTGCGGTCAGCACCCAACGGCCCTTGAGGTTGGCGTCGTAATGCTGGCGACCGGCCTCGACGAAGGTTTCGTAGGTGCCCTGGACGATCCCCTGGCTGCCGATGTAGA
Source organism: Pseudomonas sp. MF08875 (assembly GCF_059862525.1). Classification (NCBI taxonomy): domain Bacteria; kingdom Pseudomonadati; phylum Pseudomonadota; class Gammaproteobacteria; order Pseudomonadales; family Pseudomonadaceae; genus Pseudomonas; species Pseudomonas sp. MF08875. The sequence goes on along the minus strand of NZ_JCBCUW010000002.1, from coordinate 53,866 downwards.
TCCAGCTGCCGGCGGTCATCTGGCCGTACATGGCCAGGCCCTTGGCGTCGAGTTCGTTGAAGTGCTCCCAGCTCGCCCAGTGCGGCACCAGGTTGGAGTTGGCGATCAACACGCGCGGGGCATTGCTGTGGGTTTTGAACACGCCGACCGGTTTACCCGATTGCACCAGCAGGGTTTCGTCGTCGTTAAGGTTGGTCAGGCTCTCGACGATTTTGTCGTAGCACTCCCAGTTGCGCGCCGCGCGGCCAATGCCACCGTACACCACCAGTTCCTTGGGGTTCTCGGCCACTTGCGGGTCGAGGTTGTTCATCAGCATGCGCAGCGGCGCTTCGGTCAACCAGCTCTTGGCGGTCAGCGTGTTGCCGCGGGCGGCGCGGATTTCAACGTCACGGTACTTCGTAGGCTTTTGGCTATTGTCAGACACGAAAAAACTCCTCAGCAATCAATCCAAACCAACCCGGGCGGCGGGCGAGCAAGCCAGTGCGCAACCACTGCACAACGGCGAATCAGGGGACGATGGTTGAGTCGGCGCGACTCATACGCATACGTCTTTACTTGTACATACAAGCATATGCAATCATGCGGCCAACTTGCAAATCCGAGCTTCAGAAAAGTTCTGGGCAGGGTTGTAGAGCCCGTAGATCAAGGGAGTCTGAGAAATTCAGAGCACGACAAGAGAAATCAACAACGACGAACACGTTGTTACCGAAGCAAGGAAACGCCCCCGAATGGGGCGTTCAGTAACAACCGAGAAGGGCGAGGTAGCAGGTAAACGCAATGGCGGTGAACGATCAAAGTGTTGGCCTGGACTGGTCCGGGCTCCAGAGCCAGAAGGTGTAGCCGTAGTCGCCTTCCAGCTTGGGAAAAATTGCGCCATCACGGAAATACTGCCGCGAACCTTCACGGGCGGGGCTGAACCACCAACCGGCGTGGGGGCACGGCTCGCCGCTGGCTTTGCGCGGCGGGTGCTGCGGCTCGCTGCCCGGCGCGTCGGCCATGGCGTCGGGGTCGCTGTCTTCAAACTCGCCTTCGAGAAGTTCGACGAAGTACCACTTGCAGGGGCGTTCGGTGAAAGAGTGAGCTTGTACTCGGGTACGAGCGTAGAAGTACGACTCTTTAAAGACGCCTTTATAGGGCGATTGCTCAATGAACCTTGCAAGTCCGTTTTCATCGCCCCACAAGCCTGCGCGCCCCAAAGTTTTCAAGGCGTCCAGGCCTATATCATTGAATGTTTTGCATTCTTCCAGCGTTTTCCACATACCTTCGCCGCCTCCGGTCCAGGCAAATTGCAGGGCACCCAGAGGATCATCCTGAGAGACATAAACACCGGTACGTGGCGGAACTTCCCCGGTTTTACCTTCAATATCCATATGCACTTTGAATTTCGGCAAACGAGGAAATTGTTCTTTGAGTTCCTGCCAAATAATCCAGAAAGTTAAATCGCTCCAGTTGCGTTTCATAACTCCGTCAATCATAAAACCGTAGGAAAACACCTCGTTGGCCCGCTCGCGAAACGCTTTCTCCTGTTCTGCGGTGGCCCATTGCATCGAGAACTCGCCCAGCATATGGGCGCATTGATTGGTTCCCGTGATGCCGTAGCACTGGTCGACGCGCTTGGCCATATGCCACATCGTGCTTTGCCTGTAGGCAATCAAGGCTGGAAAACCGCCGGTGCTCCAGTTGGCTGCGGTATCGCGCACGCCCCAGCGTTCGCTGACCATCAGGGGGTCGAGAATCGAACGGCGTTCTAAAAGCATCTCGGCCATAACGATCAACTCTTCGATCTTCGGCAACAACGCGTCCAGGTAACTTTGCGACGAGTAGTAATAGAGCATCGCCGCTTGGCGTTTTTGCCAAAGCGACAGGTGATAAGTCGGGGTCATCGGATAAAGCGGATTCATTTTTTAAACTCCGTTACTTGGCCGGGCAAGTTGGGCAGGCCGAGGCGCACGTTATTAAGTTGGGCATCAAAGTCGGTCATGCCCCAGGCGGTATCAAAGGGGCCGCTGATGGCGGGGTGATTGATTTTTTCGCGCAGGCACTCATAGAACTCCTGCTCTTCTGCCGAAAGGTTCTTGTAACGCTCGTAGTTCATGTCCGGGGCAGGTTCCATGCGACCGGTCTGGCGATCCACGCGGTAGTAGGTCAGGGTGTCGAAGGCTTCAGCGGTGCTTTCGCCGGCGCTGTTGCGGATGAACTTGGCATCGAACTTGAGTTGCTCCCAGCCGCCCTCCAGATAAAGGTCACCTAGTTCGACTTCCCCATCCTTGACCTGGGACGCCGCGGGGCCTTTCCAGACCTTGAGGGTTTCCCCGGCCTTGAGGTCGTACACCACGAACTGGCCATTGACGTTCCAGTCCGGCCACACCGCCAGGTACTTGCGCCAGGCAGACTTGGGGTTGGCTGAATCCATGATTTGTTTGAACACGGCTTCCGTGACCCAGTCCTGGGCACTGGCGACACTGCCGGGGCCTAAGATGCGGTAAAGGCGTTGGGGGCCTTTGAGTTCATCCGCCTCCAAGCCCTTGGCGAAGGTTTGGATCTGCTTATCATCGAGGCGCGGAAATCCTTGGGCGGCTCTTCTGTTTACCTCGTCTATGTAGTCCTTCGGATCGACGGGACTAAACACCCCCGGCTTCCCCCGACTCAACCACCCCGGCAACGGCTTCGCATCCCGCATCAATTTCACCGCCCGCGCCTCGGGCAATCCGCCGTGAAAGTGCACATTCACCGTGTTCAGGATCGCCCGATGCTGCATCAGGTCTTCCATTTCCAGCCGGCGGATCACGATGTCGAGGGCGTCGCGTATCGGTTGTAGCGCTTTGCCGATATGGGCATTGGCCTGTAGGCGCACGGCCTTGACCATGTTCAGGGTTTGCTCGGCCTTGGCGGCGGCCCCGGGGACGTATTTGACTTTGCCCAGTAGGGTGTTGAGCAGGGCAATGCCCCGGTCGAAGGCGTGCAGCAACCTCAAGACGTCTATCTGGTTGCGCACCTTCTTGATGGCGTCAGCCAGTTCCTTGAACACTTGGCCCCACTCCAGGCCACGCCAGTACTTCACCACTTCCTTTTTACGCAGCAGGGTGATGACCCAGGTCATCGCCTCGTCCACGGCCTTCTCCACGGCATGGCCGCCCGAGCGGCGGATGAACAGGAAGAAGATTTTCAGCACGCCCTTGACCAGGGAACCGAGCACCGGAAACAGGCCGATCAGGGTCAGGCACAGGCCGACCCAGGCCCAGGTGTTGCTTTGGTCTTTTTGCAGTTCGCGGCAGTTGGCGACCAAATCGCGCATGTCGCAGACCTGGTCTACCAAGGGCACCATGGAGACCGCCGCGTCGAAGGCGATTTGCCCGGTGCTGCGGTCTTGGTTGAAATCCCCCTGGATCGCCTCCCACACCCAAAGGGCGGTATCGACACTGGCGTCGAAGAGTTTTTCCGGGGCGCCGGTGATGTACGCCAGGGCGACGCGCATGTTGTCGGCGGGGACAGTGGGTTCTGGGGGAGAGGATGGCTGCATGGCACGCACTCGCGCAGGACAAAACGCGATGCTAGCGAGGCAATTTATTGCGCGAAATCAGACCAAACGGACGCGATTGGTGGGAAGTGGACTACGCCAGGTTGCACCTGCCATGGGCGGGTGCTTGAACCCGGATCAGGCTGGGGTCAGTTCGATGATGCAGCACGCACCGTCGCTGGCGATCTCCAACAACTCAACATTACCGTCCACTTGTAGGCAGTCATGACGCCCCAGATGCTCGCGGTTCCCCACCACGGTCAGTGCCAGGTTTTCACTCACGCTGAACACCAGCACGGTGCCCGCCGAGCTGAAGAACCGCTGCTCGCCGCTCAGCCACTGCAAACGGGCGTGGTAGCGCTGGGGGGCGTAGATCAGGTTGAAATCGCGGATCGCCCCCTCAAGCAAGGTGCAGGCAACTTCGCTGGCGCCGCTGAAGGCGAAGGGGTCCAGGGGGCGCAGTGGCCGGGTGGCCTGGCCGTCGACGGTGAGGACCATGCCTGCGCCTTGCAGCACTGTGATGATGCGTTGGTAACCGTTGAAGGTGGAAAACCCGCCCGACTCGCCGATGTCGGCAATCGATAGGCGCCAGCCGAAGCCGTCCAGGCCGGTGCCGGCGTCGCGGGTGATTTCTTCGGTGCTGCCACCGCCGTTTTTCCAGGGCATGCGCGGATAGTCAGCCGCGCGCAGAACCTTCAGGTGGCTCATGGGGTGCTCTTCTTTTCATTTATTTGTGAAAACGCCCTTCCAGGCGATGACGGGAGCCGGGGTGGATCAGGCGCGCCGCCGTCACGGGTTGGCGGCCCGACCAGGTGCGGCGGCGGATCAGCAGGCACGGTTCGCCCGGCTCGATTTGCAGCAGCGCACATTCCTGGGGGTCGGCGAGGATGGCTTCGACCACGTGCTCGCCTTCGGTCAGTGGCGCGACCTGATTCAGGTAGGCGTAGGGGGTTTGCAGGGTGAAGTCCTGGGCGAGGTAGTCCGGCGCGACCAGGGCGTTGACGAAACGGTCCTCGATTTGCACCGGGATGTCGTTCTCGTAATGCACGATCAGCGAGTGGAACACCTTCTGCCCTTCACGCATGTCCAGGGCCACGGCGCGCTCGGAGCCGGCGGCTTCTTCGCCCAGGGTGACGACCTTGCAGGTGTGGCGATGGCCGCGCGAGGCGATCTCATCGGCGATGTTGTGCACTTCAAACAACGCGGACTGGCTCTTGGGCTCGGCGACGAACGTACCGACCCCTTGCATGCGCACCAGCAGGCCATCGGCCGTCATCTCGCGCAGGGCGCGGTTGATGGTCATGCGGCTGAAACCCAGTTGGCTGACCAGTTCGCTCTCGGACGGCACGCGGTAATGGGGCGGCCAGTTTCCGCTTTCGATCTGCTGGGTAATCATCTGCTTGACGCGGGCGTACAAGGGCGCCGGACTGTCACCCATTTGGGCGGCCAGCGGGGAAACGGCAGGCGGAGTCGGCACAGGAAATCCTTGTGAATGATTAAAGGCTGCTAGCTTGCCGGAGTTTACCGGGCAGGCAAACGTCTGTATATGTATATACAAATAATCACGATGGGGTTTTGAACCATGTCCGCCTTCTTTGCCGAACGCGCACTGCTGCCCAGTGGCTGGGCTAACAATGTTCGTTTTGAGGTCAGCGCCGACGGCGTGCTGACCCATATCCAGAGCCAGGCCAGTGCCGACGGCGCCGAGCGCCTGCGCGGGCCGCTGCTGCCGGGGATGCCCAACCTGCACTCCCACGCGTTCCAGCGCGCCATGGCCGGGCTGGCGGAAGTGGCAGGTAACCCCAACGACAGTTTCTGGACCTGGCGCGATTTGATGTACCGCCTCGTCGGCAAGATCAGCCCCGAGCAACTGGGGGTAATCGCCCGCCAGCTGTACATCGAAATGCTCAAGGCCGGCTACACCTCAGTGGCCGAGTTCCACTACGTGCACCACAACCAGGATGGCCAGCCCTATGCCAACCCGGCCGAGCTGTCGCTGCAAATCAGCCAGGCCGCCAGCGCCGCCGGTATCGGCCTGACCCTGCTGCCGGTGCTCTACAGCCACTCAGGCTTTGGCGGCCAGGCGCCGAATGACGGGCAGCGGCGTTTTATCAACAGCACCGAGCGCTACCTCAGGTTGCAGCAAAGCCTGCAACCGCTGCTCGCCGCGAAGCCGGCGCAGGCCCTGGGCCTGTGCTTCCACTCCCTGCGGGCAGTCACGCCGCAGCAAATCAGCGAAGTACTGGCGGCCAGCGACAAGCAGTGCCCGGTGCATATCCACATCGCCGAGCAGCAAAAGGAAGTCGACGATTGCCTGGCCTGGAGCGGCTTGCGCCCGCTGCAATGGTTGTACGAAAACACTGAGGTCGATGGGCGCTGGTGCCTGGTCCACGCCACCCACGCCAACCCGCAGGAAGTCAGCTTGATGGCCAAGAGCCAGGCCATTGCCGGTTTGTGCCTGACCACCGAGGCCAACCTGGGCGACGGGATTTTCCCGGCCGTGGACTTCCTCGCCCAAGGCGGGCGCATGGGTATTGGCTCCGACAGCCATGTGTCGTTGAGCGTGGTGGAGGAATTGCGCTGGCTGGAGTACGGCCAACGCCTGCGCGACCAACGCCGCAACCGCCTGTATCGCGCCGATCAACCGATGGTCGGGCGCACCCTCTACGACGCGGCCCTGGACGGCGGCGCCCAGGCCCTGGGGCAGAACATCGGCGCCCTGGCCGTGGGCAAGCGCGCCGACTGGCTGGTGCTGGACGGCAACGACCCCTATCTGGCGACTGCGGACGGCGACGGCATCCTCAACCGCTGGCTATTCGCCGGCGGCGACCGCCAGGTGCGGGATGTGATGGTCAATGGGCTGTGGGTGATCCGTGATGGGCATCATGCAGGGGAAGAGGACAGCCGCCGCGCCTTTACCCAGGTGTTAAGGCAGTTGCTGGGTTGAACCCACGCCCTGTGTAGCAAGCGGGCTTGCTACGACGGTGGGGTTCTTCGCTCAATGCGAGGTCTTGGCCATCTGCCGGTCCGAGACGCGCCAGATCAGGCGGGTGGTGTCGTAGCCTTGCTGGCGGGCGCGGCTGAGCAGGTCTTCACGCTTGACCGCGTTGATTTCCGGGGTCCGCGACAGCAGCCACAGGTAGCGACGGCTCGGGCTGCCGACGATGGCGGTCTTGTAGTCGTCGCTGACGTACAGCACCCAGTAGTCGCCCTTGGCCACACCCGGCAGCAGCCTGCTGAACCAGGTGTCGAACTCAACCGACAGCTTGTCGGTCTTGCCCGGCACTTGCGGCGAGGCCGTGCCCCGGGCTTCTTCCCATTGCCAGTCCTGGGTCAGGCAGCGGTTGAGCACCGCGACGTTGCCGTCGGGCTTGAGGCTGTAATGGGCTTCGGACTGCGCGCAGTTGCGCTGGAAGTACATGGGTAGGCGCGCCAGTTCATACCAGGCCCCTTGGTAACGCTTGAGGTCAACCTGGTTGACGGTCTTGGGCGCCAACCCGTCATCGCCAGAAGTGGCGCAACCGGCCAAAGCCAGGCCGGCCATAAGAGCTATTACTAACCGCATCATTATTCTTCTCCCGTGGGCGCCAGGCCCCGGATTTACTTCAGGCCTTGCCCGGAGAACATCAACACTTTGTCACCGGCGTACTGCACGCTGATAAAGCTGTTTTTGTCGCCCCAGGTGCAACTGGACATGCCCAGGGCGCCGGAACAGTCGGTGGGTTTGCCCAGCAGGGATTCGACCTCGGCCTTGGGCATGCCCGCCGACAGTTTCGAGTAGTTTTCCTGATTGACCTTGCTGCATGCGGCCAACAACACGCAAAACGCCAGCAACGCGATAGATCGCAACGACATGGTGGAACTCCTGGGGCGAAAGGGGGAGGCATGGCTGCCAACCAGAAGCTTAGAAGAGAAAACCCCCATCTGGTTCCCCGTGTAACTGGGTATTTCTTGAACGGTAACGTCTTCATTTGCCAAATAAATCAGCCACTTCCTGAGGGCTGCGAACATTTCGTCGGTTTTGCCGAAAAACCCCTCACCTTTACCGCACGCCAGACGACATAGAAGCAGCACAAGCCCCCGCAGTGTGGCAAATTGCCTCCCCCCTCTCGCCGACCAGCCTTTGCGGTAGTAAACCTCCATGACCCGAAACATGAAATTCAGCCACAAGATCCTCCTGGCCGCCGCCCTGGTGGTCGCTGTGGCCTTCGCCTGCTTCATCCTGTTCAACGATTACCGCCAGCGCCAGAGCCTGCGCGCCAGTACCGAAACCTCGATGCAGGAACTGGGCAGCCTGACCACCGGCAATATCCAGACCTGGCTGGAAGGCCGCATCCAACTGGCCCAATCCCTGGCCCAGCAGATCGGCGTAGAAGGCGCCACCCCACAAAACCTGGCACGCAGCATCGGCCTGCCCGCCTACACCAGCAATTTCCAGCTCAGCTACTTCGGTGGCCAAGACGGCGCGATGACCTCGGTGCCTACCGGCAACCGCCCAGCCGACTACGACCCGCGCGTACGCGGCTGGTACAAAGCCGCCATTGCCGCCGGGCAAACCATCGTCACCGAACCCTACGTCTCGGCTTCTTCGGGCAAACTGGTCATCACCGTCGCCACCCCGGTGCAGTACCAGAACCAAACCATCGGCGTCAGCGGCGCGGACATCGACCTGAGCAGCGTCAGCGCCATCATCAACTCCCTGGACTTCGACGGTCACGGCCACGCCTTTATCGTCAACGCCCAAGGCAAAGTGTTGATCCACCCGGACAGCAAGTTGCAGCTCAAGACCTTGGCCGAACTCTACCCCGCCGCCACGCCTGCGCTGCGCAGCGGTTTGCAGGAAGTCGAGGTGGATGGCCAGGCGCAATTCATCGCCCTCACCCCGGTCAAAGGCGTGCCGTCCGCCGATTGGTACGTGGCCCTGGTGCTCGACCAAAACACCGCGTTCGCCATGCTTGGCGAGTTCCGCACTTCGGCCATCATCGCCATGGTGATTGCGGTGGTCATCATCATCGCTTTGCTGAGCATGCTGATCCGCCTGCTGATGCAGCCGCTGCTGACCATGGGCCGCGCCATGCACGACATTGCCGAAGGCGAAGGTGACCTGACCCGGCGCCTGACCATTCACGGCCACGACGAGTTCGGCACGCTGGGGGTGTCGTTCAACCGCTTCGTGGAACGCATCCACAGCTCGATCCGCGAAGTGGCCTCGGCCACCGGCCAGGTCAACGAAGTGGCAGTGCGGGTGGTCAGCGCCTCCAACTCGTCGATGCTCAACTCCGACCAGCAGGCCTCGCGCACCAGCAGCGTCGCGGCGGCCATCAACCAGCTCGGCGCCGCGGCCCAGGAAATCGCCCAGAACGCCGCCCTCGCCTCCCAGCACTCCAGCGAGGCGCGCAGCCTGGCCGAGGACGGCCAGCAAGTGGTGGACAAGACCATCGGCGCAATGCAGCAACTGTCGGCGAAAATCAGCGATTCGTGCGGCAACATCGAAACCCTCAACAGCCACACGGTGAACATCGGGCAGATCCTGGAAGTCATCACCAGCATTTCCCAGCAAACCAACCTGCTGGCCCTCAACGCCGCCATCGAGGCGGCCCGCGCCGGTGAGGCCGGGCGTGGCTTCGCGGTAGTCGCCGATGAAGTGCGCAACCTCGCGCACCGCACCCAGGACTCGGCGCAGCAAGTGCAGACAATGATCGAGGAACTGCAAGTCGGCGCCCGCGAAGCGGTCAGCATCATGACCGACAGCCAGCGCCAGAGCGAAACCAGCGTCGGCATCGCCAACCAGGCCGGCGAGCGGTTGGTCAGCGTGACTCAGCGCATCGGCGAGATCGACGGCATGAACCAGTCGGTGGCCACCGCCACCGAAGAGCAGACCTCGGTGGTGGAGTCGATCAACGTCGATATCACTGAAATCAACACCCTGAACCAGGAAGGCGTGGAGAACCTGCAAGCCACCCTGCGCGCCTGCGCCGACTTGGAACAACAAGCGGCGCGGCTCAAGCACTTGGTGGGCAGTTTCAGGATTTGAGCTGAGCGTTAGGGCTCTATCGCGAGCAGGCTCGCTCCCACACAAAAGCTATCCATTGTGGGAGCGAGCCTGGCCTAAAAGCGCGACCCCGGCCCCGCCAGAAACGCCACTTCCTCAGGCGTGCTTGCGCGCCCGAGGATGTCGTTGCGGTGGGGGAAGCGCCCGAACCGAGCGATCACCTGCTGGTGCCGCTGGGCGTAGTCCAGGTTGCTGGCGAACACGGCGCGCTCGTGCGGCGGTTGTTGATCGTGCAGTTGGCTGAAGCGCGAAACCGCTTCGTTCTGCACCGCCAGGTTTTCGCAGTGTTCGAACACCAGGTAGATGAACACGCGGCGGATCGGCGGCAATTGCCGGTCGAAATCCGCGGCAATGCCTTGGGCCACCAGGGCCTGGGCCCGCAGGTCACCGGAAAATGCTTTGGGGGTGTCGCGAAAGATCATGCGTGGCAGTTGATCGAGCAGTAGCACCTGGGCCAGCCAACCCTCGGGACATTGCGTCCACCCGGTCAATTCGCCGGCCAGGGCCTGCTCCACCAGGGCCGCGAAACGCGTGCGCGCTTCAAGGTCCTGGCTGTCACGCTTGCCGAACCATAACTCGCCCTTCTGTGCAGCCACTGCGTTGGGCTGTTCGGCTTCACCGAACCACCATTCAAGCAACGGCTGCCAGGGCGCGGTCATGGTTTATTCCTTGTGGTAGGCCGTCACGCGCTCGACTTCTTCTTTGGAACCGAGGAACACCGCCACCCGCTGGTGCAGGCCTTCTGGCTGGATGTCGAGGATGCGCTGGTGGCCGTCGGTGGACACGCCGCCGGCCTGTTCCACGAGGAACGACATCGGGTTAGCTTCGTACATCAGGCGCAGTTTGCCGGGCTTGGACGGCTCGCGGCTGTCGCGCGGGTACATGAACAGGCCACCGCGGGTCAGGATGCGGTGCACGTCAGCCACCATCGCGGCAACCCAACGCATGTTGTAGTTCTTCTTCAGTGGGCCGCTCTCGCCTTCGAGCAGTTCACTGACGTAGCGCTGGACCGGGGCTTCCCAGTGGCGCTGGTTGGACATGTTGATGGCAAATTCCTGGGTCGCGGCCGGGATGGTGATGTCTTCGTGGGTCAGCACGAAACTGCCCATTTCGCGGTCCAGGGTGAAGCCTTTGACGCCGTCGCCCAGGGTCAGCACCAGCATGGTCTGCGGGCCGTAGATCGCGTAACCGGCGGCGACCTGCTGGGTGCCTGGCTGCAAAAAGGCCTTTTCGTTCAGGGCTTCGTTCTGGCTCAGGTGTTCGTTGGGGCAACGCAGCACCGAGAAAATGGTGCCGACCGGCGCGTTGATGTCGATGTTCGACGAGCCGTCCAGCGGGTCGAACACCAGCAGGTACGCGCCTTTGGGGTATTTGCCGGGGATCTGGTAGGCGTTGTCCATTTCTTCGGACGCCATGCCGGCGAGGTGGCCGCCCCATTCGTTGGCTTCGAGGAGGATTTCGTTGGAAATCACGTCGAGTTTTTTCTGCACTTCGCCCTGCACGTTTTCGGTGCCCATGCTGCCCAGAACACCGCCCAGTGCGCCTTTGGAAACGGCGTGGCTGATTTCCTTGCAGGCGCGCGCCACGACCTCGATCAGGAAGCGCAGATCGGCAGGAGTGTTGTTGCTGCGGGTCTGCTCAATCAAATAGCGACTCAGGGTAACGCGGGACATGGAAGGCTCCGGAGGATGGGGGGCGAAAAACCCGCGCAGTTTAACGCGAGTGCGGGGGCAATTGCTCTTATCAGACGAGATTCAGCGGATTGAGTTCAGATTGGGCGGCCGCCACCATACTTGCCCGAATGCGGGGCACACCTGCGATGGTGGCATGCCTGCCGATAGAGAGGCAGCGGCTATACAGGCCCCATCGCGGGCAGGGCCCGCTGCCACACGGGCCTATTGTTTGCGCAGCAGGCTGAACGCCATACCCGCCAGCGCCAGCACACCCAGCAGCAGGACGGCCCACAGGCTGAGTTTTTTCCAGTCGGTGCCCGCGACAATCGGTAGCGGCTCGGTCAGTGGCCCGGCGACCGGGGCGCTGGCGACCGGCACGCTGGCGTCCACCCGAGCCTGGCCGAGGGTCGCCAGGCGTTCGGGGCGGTAATCGGGAATCAGGGTTTCCAGGCCCAGGCTCGCCGCTTTCGCCGTTGGGCTGCCCAGCGCCAGGGTGTAGGGCCCGGCACCGCGCGCAAGGAACACCACCTGGCTGGGGCGCACCGCCACGTACAGGGCCGGGGCGGCCAGGCCGAGGCCACCGCCGCGGCCGTCCACCGCGAGTTTGAGCTGCTGCACAGCCTGCCCGGGCAACTGCAGTTGGTCCTGCACCACGTCTTGGCCGTTCTGGCTCAGGCGATACAACAAACCGCCCCCCAGCGAGTACCACGGCGCGCTGCTGTCGCGGCGCCCGTAAAGCAGCACCGGGGCCAGGGTATTGGCTTCGCCCATTTCCAGGCGCAAGCGCTCGACACTCAGCGCCACCGGCAGTTGCCAGGTGTATTCGCCGTCCTTGACGCTGCTGCCGGTCAGGCGTTGCGACCACACCAGCGGCTGCGGCAGGCGCGTGCTGCTGGTGCTGCGCACTTGCACCGAGGTGAGCGCCGGCGCCGCTTGCGGGGCGTTCCACAGCAGGCGCAGGTAGCGCGCCGGTTGCCCGGGCAAGCTGACTTCATGCTGTTCGACCCGCTCGTCGGCGAACGACAGCCGTGCCACCTGCCCTTCGCCCCAGGCCCGCCAGCGCTGCAAGTCGTCGCTGGCCTCGATGCTGAACCGCTGGAAGCCGTCGCGATCGGTCCAGTCGAGGATCAACTGCTCCAGCGGTGCCTTGACCGCACTGGTATCGAGCAGCCAACCGCGCAGCACTTCCTCGCCGGCCTCAAGTTCAGTGGACGGCTCCACTTGCACCAAGGTGCCGCTGGCGTTCGACTGCACCCGCACGCTGGGCTTGGCCTCGGCCGCGTCGGCGGCGCTGTACAGCGGGAACCATTTCACCTCGTGCAGGTTGCGCTGTTCATGGGTTTGCGCCGGCTCCCGGGCCACCGCGTAGGCCATCGGCTCACCGGCGGCGTTGAACACCCGCACGTCCGCCAGGTCGCTGTGGCGTGCCAGCATCTGCACGGCCAGCGGCAACTCGAGGCGGTACCACGGGCCGTCGCCGCTCAGGGTCAGGGGTACTTGGGTGGCGAAGTCGCCGGGTTGGTCCTGGGCCTGGGCCTGGGCCGCCAGCGCCAGGCACAGGCCCAGCGCGCCCAGCCATCCGCGGTTCAGCGTTGCAATCAAGACGACACTCCTTGCTTTTCGTTACCCGCGTTGGCGGGCGTTTGCACACGTTTGGGCGGCAGCGGCGCGAAGTAGCCCACCACCAGCAACAGCACACCGACGCCGATAAACGAGACGATGCGGGCCAACCCGCCACGGTTGCTCAGTTCGACAAAAAACAGCTTGGCCACCACCAGCGCGATCAAGGCCGCACCCACCAGCCAGACTTCGCGGCGATGGCGCAAATGGCCGCCGATCATCAAGCCCAGGGCCATGAGGGTCCAGACGATGGACAACCCGGCCTGCACCCGCATCGACGCCAACAGCGCATCCAACTCAAAGGGGACGCCGCTCCACTGATGGGCGCCGCGCATCACCAGCGCGGTGAAGAACGCAAACAGCGACACCCCCACCAACAATTGCCCCAGGCGCTGTGCGTGGTCGGCGCGCAGGCCCCACTGGCCCCACTGGCCCGCCGCGCTGCGCGACCACAGGTACACGCCGAACAGGGCGAACAACAGGCCCAGCTCCAGCGGGTTGAGCAGCGGCACATAAGGCAGCGGCTCGGCGTTGCCCGCGCTAAAGGCGTTGGCCAGCCAGAACCACACCAGCATCAACCCCGCCAGCGGCAGCGCAGCGTACACCCGGTACTCGCGGGCATAGGCCGACACCGGCCACGGCCAGGCCCGGGGCAGCGCCGCCAGCACCAGGTACAGGCTGGGCAACAGCGCCCAACCCAACCAGCGCCAGGCGTTGTACTGCTCGGCCATCAGCACCATGGCGTAGCGCAATTCCAGCGCCAACACGCCGATCAGCAGCCAGCAACCCAGCACATGGGCCGCGCTCAAGGCCCTGGCAGGCAGCATCGGCGCCAGGCGCCGCAGGCTGAGGAAATGCACGGCGAACAGCAGCGGCCAGGCCAGCCAACCAAAGTCCACCGCTGGGTGATAGCCCTCGAAGTAGCCCGCGACCAGCACCACTGCCGCCACCGGCACCCACCCGGTGCACAGCAGGGCCAACATCGGCCAGCGCAACCGCAGCGCCAGCCACGCCCACAGCGCCATGCTCAGGGCCAGCGCCACCAGTAGCAGCGCGGTATGCAGGTCAGTCGGGGCAAAGCGCAGGATTTCGCTGGCCCAGGCCCGGGCCCACCAAAGCGCGCCCCACAACGACAACGCGGCAGACAAACGCGGTAGGTCCAGCGGCTGCCACGCCGTGGCCAAGGTTTGGCGATGCAGGCGCCACGCCCCGATCAGCCCCGCCAGGCCCAAGGCCAGCGGCGCCCAGAAACTGGCGTGGGCCAGCGCCGTGGCGCCTTCCGCCGCCGCCCGCCCCAGCCACGCCGCGAAGAACATCAACCCGGCGCCCACCTGCACCGCCAACGCGCACGCCACAACGGTGCGCGAAGCCAGGCGCAAACCCGCCAGTAAACTCAACAGGCCCAGCAGCGCCCAGCCGATCGTCGTGCCGGGCACCTGGAACAACAGCGGCGCCAACAGGTACACAAAGCCTAGCCCCGCGCCGGCCAGCCCCGGCAGCAACCAGCCTTCCCACACGGCCCGTTGTGGGGGCGCGGCGCGGCGCAGTTGCCAGAAGCTGAACAGCAGCGCCACCCCCAGCAGCAGCGCGCCCAACGGCGGGGCGTCGAGCAGGCTGGTCTGGCCGCCCCGCAGTTCGCTGACAAACGCCAGCGCCGCGCCCGCTTGCAGTAACAAGGCGAAGGCGCGGGCCATGACGCGCTGTTGGCGCAGGCCGAGCCAGACGATCCCGGCGCCCTCCACCGCCCAAGCGGCGGACGTCCAGCGCGCATCCAAACCCAGCGGGATGGCCAGGCTGGCGAAAATCACCCCCAGCGCCAGGCAGGTTTCGCTCAGCAACAAGGCGCGCCCGCCCGCCAGCATCCGGGCCAGCGCCATGTAGACGATCCCCAGCGCCAGGGCGCTGAACGCCGCCGCGAACTCCAAGTGCTGCACCAAGGCGAACTGCAAGCCGAAGCCCACCAGCGGCGGGCCGAATAGCAGCGTGCCGTCGACGTAATCGCCCTTGCGCGCCGCCCACTGCAACAGCGCTGCACGGCTGTCATCGGCCGGGGCACCGGGCATTTCCAGCAACCTGCGGCGGGTGAATAGCAAGCCAATGGCCAGGTACATCAGGAAGAACAGAATCAGGAACGGCTCGGTGCTCCACAGCAGTTCCGGTGTGTAGGCGCGCAGGCCCCACGCCAGGCCGATGCCGAAGGTGCCGACGAAGCCGATCACATTGAGCAGGCGCCAGGCCTTGAACCAGGCGATGGCCAGGATGCCGGTGTTGAGCAACGCGAAATAGCTGAACAGCGCCACGTGGCTACCGGCGCCGGTGGAGGTAAGGATGGGCGCGGCAAAGCCGCCCAGTGCGGCGGCCGCCGCCAGGGCGAGGGCGTCCTGGGTGACCGCCAGAATCGCGCAGAAGACCGTCACCGCCACCAGCAGGCCCAAGGCTGCGGTCGGGTCGATCAACGGGTGCAGGCGCATGGCTGCGAACACCGTGAGATAGAGCACGCCAATCCCCGCGCCCTGGAGCATCACGGCGTATTGGCGGTTGCGCAGGCGCAGCCACCAGCCCAGGCCCAGCAAGCCGAGGGCGACGGCAGCCACCCCGGCGTAGCGCAACTCCAGTGGCACCACCACGCCTTCGGTGGCGTAGCGCAGCAGGAACGCCAGGCCGAGGAACAACAGCAGCACCCCGACCCGCAACACGGTATTGCCGCCCAACAGCCAGTTGCGCGCCGAGGCGATGGCGCGGTCGATCAGGTTGGGTGTACGCGGCGGCGCAGGTTGCTGTGGCGCCGCGGGTTGCCAAGGGTCGGCGGGGGTTGGCTCGGCGGTGGGCAGGTCGGCGGGCAGTTCCCAGACCAGTTCCTGGGCGGGCGCGGTGGGTTCGGGCGCAGCGGCCATGACCGGTTCAGGCTCTACCGGTTCAGGCTCTACCGGTACTGGGGCGGGGGCGGGGGCTTGGACGTCGGCGGCCGGGCTTTCCACCAGGGCCAGGCGTTGCTCCAACGCGGCCAAGGCCTGGCCCTGCACTGCCGCTTGCGCGCCCAGGCGCGAGAGGACGATGGCCTGGCCCAGGCCCAGGCCCAGCAATGCGCCGACCAGGGCTTCGCCGGGCTCCTCGTCGAGCAGCCAGCCCAGCAGCAGGCCGATGAGCATGAACATCCATTGCATGGTGAGATCCCTAGTGGTTCGCGATGTTCTGCACCGACCGGCAGACCGCTATCGCGGGCAGAGCCCGCTCCCACTCAGGGGCAGGGGTACAGGAGCATGGGGCGCAGTGGGGCTGAGTATATCGGCCGCGCCGGGCTTGCCTAGTCCATGGCTTTCCATATGTCGGTGGCGTATTCGCGAATGGTGCGGTCGGACGAAAACCACCCCATACGTGCGCTATTGAGCACCGCCGAGCGCCACCAGGCGTCTGCGTCGTGCCACAGGGCCTCGACGCGCGCCTGGGCATCCCAATAGGCGTCGAAATCTGCACACACTAAGAAACGATCGTAATCGATCAGGCCATCGATCAATGCGGTGTAGCGCGCCGGGTCGTCGTGGGAAAACACACCGCTGCGGATGGCCTGGAGCACGTCGCCCAGGCGCCGGGACGCGGCGATATCGGGCGCGGCGTTGAACGCGCCGTCGCGCTTGCGCTGTTCCACCTGCTGGGCGCTGAGGCCGAAGATGAACATGTGCTCGGCGCCAATGCGCTCGCACATTTCCACGTTGGCGCCGTCCAGGGTACCGATGGTCAGCGCGCCGTTGAGGCCGAATTTCATGTTGCTGGTGCCCGAGGCCTCGAAGCCTGCGGTGGAGATCTGCTCCGACAGGTCCGCCGCCGGGATGATGCTTTCGGCCAGGCTGACGTTGTAGTTGGGCAAGAACACCACTTTGAGCAAGCCGCGCACGGTCGGGTCGTTGTTAATGGTGCGGGCGATGTCGTTGGTCAGTTTGATAATCAACTTGGCCTGGTGGTAGCTGGCGGCGGCCTTGCCGGCAAAGATCTTCACCCGTGGCACCCAGTCCACGCCCGGCTCGGCGCGGATCGCCTGGTACAGGGCCACGGTGTGCAGCAGGTTGAGCAGTTGGCGCTTGTACTCGTGGATGCGCTTGACCTGCACGTCGAACAGCGCCTCGGGGTTGATCGCCACGCCCAGGCGTTCGAGGACGATTTCCGCCAGGGCGCGCTTGCTGTGCAGGCGCTGCTCGGCAAATTGCTTGCGGAATTTGGCTTTTTCGGCGAACGGTTCCAGTTCGATCAGGCGCTGCTCGGCGCTGTCGAGCAGGTCCGGGCCCAGCGCTTGGACCATCAACGCGGTGAGTTGCGGGTTGGCCTGGTACAGCCAGCGGCGGAAGGTGATGCCATTGGTTTTGTTGTTGATGCGTTGCGGGTAGAGCCCGTGCAACTGGGCGAACACGGTGCTGCGCATCAGTTGGGTATGCAGGCCCGACACGCCGTTGACGCTGTGGGAGCCGAGGAACGCCAAGTTGCCCATGCGCACGCGGCGGCCGTTGTCTTCCTCGATCAGCGACACCGCGCGCAGCAGGTCGAAGTCATGGATGCCCTGGGCGCGCAGCGAGTCGATGTGCTGGGCGTTGATGAGGTAGATGATCTGCATGTGCCGCGGCAGCATGCGTTCCATCAGGCCCACGGGCCAGGTTTCCAGCGCCTCGGGCAGCAGGGTGTGGTTGGTGTAGGACAGGGTTTGCACCGTGACCTGCCAGGCCTGGTCCCAGGGGATCTCGTACAGGTCGACCAATTGGCGCATCAACTCGGCCACGGCAATCGAGGGGTGGGTGTCGTTGAGCTGGATCGAGGCATGCTCGCCCAGGCTCAGCACCGAGCCGTGCATGTTCTTGTGGCGGCGCAGCAGGTCCTGGAGCGAGGCCGAAACGAAGAAGTATTCCTGGCGCAGGCGCAGTTCCTGCCCCGCTTCGGTGCTGTCGGCCGGGTAAAGCACCCGGGAGATGCTCTCGGCCCGCGCCACCTCGGCCACGGCGCCGAGGTGGTCGCCGGCATTGAAGCGTTCCAGGTGCAGGTCTTCCATGGCCCGCGCGCGCCACAGGCGCAAAGTATTGACGCTGGCGCCGCGCCAGCCCACCACCGGGGTGTCGTAGGCCACGGCGCGCACGGTTTCGGCCGGCCACCAGACCTGGCGCGGCTCGTCGGTGTCGGCGTCGACCGTTTCCACGGCGCCGCCGAAGCCGATCGGGTAGATCACCTCCGGGCGCTCGAACTCCCACGGGTTGCCGAAGTCCAGCCAGTGCTCGGTCTGCTCCTGCTGCCAGCCATCGACAATCGCCTGGCGGAACAAGCCGTGCTCATAACGGATGCCGTAGCCATGGGCGGCAATGCCCAGGGTCGACATGCTTTCCATGAAACACGCCGCCAACCGCCCCAGGCCGCCGTTGCCCAGCGCCGCGTCCGGTTCCAGCAGGCGGATGCGCTCCAGGTCGACGTTGAGTTCGCCCAGGGCTTCGCGCGCCACTTCCAACAGGCCCAGGTTGCTCAGGCTGTCGTAAAGCAGGCGGCCGATGAGGAATTCCAGGGACAGGTAATAAACGCGCTTCTGGCCCTTGCGGTAGATCTGCCGGGTGTGGTCCATCCAGTGCTCGACCATGTGGTCGCGCGCCGCCAGGGCAATGGCCTCGAACCAGTCGTGGTCGAAGGCGTGATCCGGGTCCTTGCCCACGGCGTACGTCAGTTTGGTCAGGACAGCCTGGCGAAATGCGGCCACGTCTGCTTCGCGAACAACCAGTGGTTCTTGAGTCATCAATAGGACCTCGGGCGAGCATGAAATTGTCTGAGCCTAGACGGTGTGACAGGCACAGGGCGCTCTGGTTCGGCAGTTTCTGTCAGGGGGGGCCGAATAAGCATCTGGGATGCAGGGCGCGTGCCGAATAACTCGCCAATGGGCCGGTCATGGAAAAAAACCGGCGAAAGGTTGTTCAAAAATCCACCACTCCCGGTATGATCGCGCGCCCTGATGCACACGCCGGTATAAAGCCCCACATGATGAAGCCCAACCTGATCGCCGCCGCGGAAATCGACCGACTCGATACCTGGGCCAAATACTCCGCGCCCATGTGCGGCTCCTGCGTGTCCAGCTGCTGCACACTGCCGGTGGAGGTCAAGATCAAGGATCTGATCCGCATCGGCATAGTCGATGAGTTCGAGCGCGGCGACCCGCCGAAGAACATCGCCAAACGCCTGCAAAAAGAAGGGATCGTGGAGCGCTACAACCAGAAGTCCGAGATCTTCACCCTGCAGCGCATGAGCAACAACGACTGCCTGTACTTGGATCGTAAGAGCCGCCTGTGCACCATTTATGACAAGCGCCCGGACACCTGCCGCAACCACCCGAAAATCGGCCCGCGCCCGGGGTACTGCGCCTACAAGCCCAAAGAAGTGGCGCGCCAGACCACCACGCGGGTAATTGAGCGGTTCTGAGGCGCCTCAGAGGCCTTATCGCGGGCACGGCCCGCTCCCACAATCGAAATGCAGCCCCTGTGGGAGCGGGCTTGCCCGCGATAAGGCCCTGAACCCAGCCTACAAATCCAAAGCATAAAAAAACGCCCCCGGCCTTTCGACCGGGGGCGTTTTTCATTCAGCCTGAGTTAACTCAGTTCTTGGCTTTCTTGGCAGCGCGGGTACGCTCGCCTTCGTCCAGGATCTTCTTACGCAGGCGGATCGACTTAGGCGTCACTTCGCACAGTTCGTCGTCCTGGATGAATTCCAGGGCCTGTTCCAGGGTGAAGCGAACAGGTGGAACCAGGGCGATGGTTTCGTCTTTACCCGAAGCACGCATGTTGTCGAGCTTCTTACCTTTGGTTGGGTTGACGCCCATGTCGTTGTCACGGCTGTTCAAGCCAACGATCTGACCGTTGTAGATCTCTTGACCGTGTTCAACGAACAGCTTGCCACGCGCCTGGAGGGTTTCCAGGGAGTAGGTCAGTGCCTTGCCGGTTTCTACCGATACCAGAACACCGTTCTGACGGCCGGACATGTCGCCGGACTTCATGGTGTCGTAGCGATCGAAGATCGAGGTCAGGATGCCAGCACCGTTGGTCAGGGTCAGGAACTGGTTACGGAAACCGATCAGACCACGAGCAGGGATGTTGTATTCCAGACGCACACGGCCTTTGCCATCCGGCACCATGTTGGTCAGGTCGCCCTTACGCAGGCCCATCTCTTCCATGACCTTGCCCTGGGATTCTTCAGGGGTGTCGATGGTGACGTTTTCGAACGGTTCCTGCTTCACGCCGTCAACCTGACGGATGATGACTTCTGGACGACCAACGCCCATTTCGAAGCCTTCGCGACGCATGGTTTCGATCAGTACCGAGAGGTGCAGCTCACCACGGCCGGATACCTTGAACTTGTCGGCCGAGTCGCCTTCTTCAACGCGCAGTGCCACGTTGTACAGCAGCTCTTTGTCCAGACGTTCCTTGATGTTACGGGAAGTCACGAACTTGCCTTCTTTACCGCAGAAAGGCGAGTCGTTGACCTGGAAGGTCATGGAAACGGTTGGCTCGTCAACGGTCAGAGGCTTCATCGCCTCGACATTGTCCGGCTGGCACAGGGTGTCGGAGATGAACAGCGAGTCCATACCGCTGACGCACACGATGTCGCCGGCGAAGGCTTCTTCAACGTCGATGCGGTGCAGGCCGTGGTGACCCATCAGCTTCAGGATACGGCCGTTACGCTTCTTGCCGTCGGCGCCGATAGCCACAACCGGGGTGTTCGGCTTGACGCTGCCACGGGCGATACGGCCAACGCCGATAACACCCAGGAAGCTGTTGTAGTCCAGTGCCGAGATTTGCATCTGGAACGGGCCCTCACGGTCAACAGTCGGCGCCGGTACGTTGTCGACGATCGACTGGTACAGCGGGGTCATGTCTTCGGCCATGTCGGTGTGTTCCAGACCGGCAATGCCGTTCAGGGCCGAGGCGTAGACGACTTTGAAGTCCAGCTGTTCTTCGGTGGCGCCCAGGTTGTCGAACAGGTCGAAGATCTGGTCCAGAACCCAGTCCGGACGTGCGCCCGGACGGTCAACCTTGTTGATGACCACGATTGGACGCAGGCCGGCTTCGAAAGCCTTCTTGGTCACGAAACGGGTTTGCGGCATAGGGCCGTCTTGTGCATCAACCAGCAGCAGAACGGAGTCGACCATCGACATCACACGCTCTACTTCACCGCCGAAGTCGGCGTG
Source organism: Pseudomonas sp. MF08875 (assembly GCF_059862525.1). Taxonomy (NCBI): domain Bacteria; kingdom Pseudomonadati; phylum Pseudomonadota; class Gammaproteobacteria; order Pseudomonadales; family Pseudomonadaceae; genus Pseudomonas; species Pseudomonas sp. MF08875. The sequence continues at coordinate 32,807 of NZ_JCBCUW010000002.1, read as the reverse complement.
GCCCGGGGTGTCCACGATGTTGATGTGGTAGCCGTTCCAGTTGATGGCGGTGTTTTTCGCCAGGATGGTAATACCGCGCTCTTTCTCCTGGTCGTTGGAGTCCATCACGCGCTCGTCGTTGAGCTCGTTGCGCTCCAGGGTGCCGGATTGACGCAAGAGTTTGTCTACCAGGGTGGTTTTACCGTGGTCAACGTGAGCAATGATGGCGATGTTGCGTAGATTTTCGATCACTTGTGTATCTCGATCAGAGGATTCGGTGTGCTGACAGGTCGTGGCAGCGATTTTCAATAGAGTCAGGCCTTGCCGTTACAGCTTGACGGCGGCGTCGGGGGGCCGGTGACGCAGGCCACAGGCGTACAGCCCCGGGCTCTTAGCTCGGTCGATAAACGCGCACATTGGCATATCCCTCACTGAGCAAATGGTGGGCATGCAGGCGACTCATCACGCCTTTGTCGCAATACAGCAGGTACTGGCGAGTAGGGTCCAGTTCCTTGAAACGAGCGTTCAATGCATAGAACGGCAACGCTTGTACGTCGATGCCGGCAAGCTCCAGCGGCGCGTCCTCAACGGCATCCGGGTGACGGATGTCGATGACGATCTGGCCGGCCAGGGCTTCGCTGACTTCTTCGATCTGCAAATCCTGGCCCAATTCGTCGATCACCCGATCGATCGGCACCAGTTTGGCGTTCTCCAGCGCACGCTCGAGCACCGCCATGTCGAATTCTTTCTCTTCGTGCTCCACGCGCGGGCGCTTGGCGTGGGTCTTGGGGTTCACCGAAATGACCCCGCAGTACTCGGGCATGTGCTTGGCGAAGTCGGCGGTGCCGATTTCGTTGGCCAGGTCGATGATGTCCTGCTTGTGGCTGGCGATCAGTGGGCGCAGCACCAGTTTGTCGGTTACGCAGTCGATCACGGACAGGTTGGGCAGCGTCTGGCTGGACACCTGGGAAATCGCCTCGCCGGTCACCAGGGCGTCGATGTCCAGCCGGTCGGCAATCCGCGAGGCAGCGCGCAACATCATACGCTTCAATACCACGCCCATATGACTGTTATCGACTTTGCCGAGGATTTCCCCCAGCACTTCCTCGAACGGCACGCTCACAAACAGCACGCGCTGGGAGCTGCCGTACTTCTTCCAGATAAAGTGCGCGACTTCCATCACGCCCAGTTCGTGGGCACGCCCGCCCAGGTTGAAGAAGCAGAAATGGCTCATCAGGCCACGGCGCATGATCTGGTAGGCCGCCACCGTGGAATCGAAACCGCCAGACATCAGCACCAGGGTCTGTTCCAGGGCACCCAACGGATAACCGCCAATGCTGTTGTGCTGGCTATGGATCACAAACAACCGTTGGTCGCGAATTTCCATGCGCACTTCGATTTGCGGCGCCTTGAGGGAGATTCCGGCGGCGCCGCACTCGCGACGCAGCTTGCTGCCGACGTATTTCTCCACGTCCATGGAGCTGAACGGGTGCTTGCCGGCGCGCTTGCAGCGCACGGAAAAAATCTTGCCCTCAAGCTCACTGCCAAAGTGCAAACGGCACTTTTCGGTGATGTCGTCGAAGTCCCCCAACGGGTACTCGTCGACCTGCAAAAAATGCGCGATGCCGGGCATGCAGCTCAGGCGCTCGGTCATGTCCTTCAAGGCTTTGGGCTCGGTGACGCGGGTTTCCAGCTCGAGGTTGTCCCACACGCCGTTCACCACCACGGCCGGGTCCAGGTCGCGGAGCACGGTGCGGATGTTCTTGGCCAATTGGCGGATGAAACGCATCCGTACCGGGCGGCTCTTGATGGTGATCTCGGGAAAGACTTTTACGATTAGTTTCATGAAAACAGCGCGCGCAGGGCCAGCCGAAAAAGGGGGGCGCGGATTATAGCGGAAATTGCTCAAGCTTTAACCAGTTAATCTGCAATTGGTTTTGCTCGCACTTTATTGGTGCGTTTTCGGTATTTGCCGCCACATTGCAGTGCGTAAAAAACGCGCTTTATACGATTTGCACGTTTATAAGCGCGTAAAAGGGACGCAAAACCCAACTCGGGGCACTGGCATGCAATTTGCTCCCTTGTGAGGCAGGTTGCCATGGCCGAGTATTCGCGCCCGCATCACCCACATTCCAAGGGCTCTCCACTACCCAGCCCGAATCCACCCCGGAGGACATATGTCGAAGTCGGTTCAACTCATCAAAGATCATGACGTCAAGTGGATTGATCTGCGCTTCACTGACACCAAAGGCACGCAGCACCACGTGACCATGCCGGCCCGTGATGCGCTGGATGAATCCTTCTTCGAAGAAGGCAAGATGTTCGATGGTTCCTCCATCGCGGGCTGGAAAGGCATCGAAGCCTCCGACATGATCCTGCTGCCGGACGACTCCACCGCCGTGCTCGACCCGTTCACCGAAGACCCAACGCTGATCCTGGTCTGCAACGTGATCGACCCTTCGACCATGCAAGGCTACGACCGCGACCCTCGCGCCATCGCCCACCGCGCCGAGGAATACCTCAAGTCCACCGGCATCGGCGACACCGTGTTCGTCGGCCCGGAGCCTGAGTTCTTCATCTTCGACCAAGTCAAATTCAAGTCCGACATCTCCGGTTCGATGTTCAAGATCTACTCCGAGCAAGGCTCGTGGATGACCGACCAGGACATCGAAGGCGGCAACCACGGCCATCGTCCGGGCGTGAAGGGCGGCTATTTCCCAGTTCCGCCGTTCGACCATGACCACGAAATCCGTACCTCCATGTGCAACGCCATGGAAGAAATGGGCCTGGTCATCGAAGTGCACCACCACGAAGTGGCCACTGCCGGCCAGAACGAAATCGGTGTGCAGTTCAACACCCTGATGAAGAAAGCTGACGAAGTTCAGACCCTCAAGTACTGCGTGCACAACGTGGCCGTGGCCTATGGCCGCACCGCGACCTTCATGCCTAAGCCGCTGTACGGCGACAACGGCTCGGGTATGCACGTACACATGTCCATCGGCAAAGATGGCAAAAACACCTTCGCCGGCGAAGGCTATGCCGGCCTGTCCGACACCGCCCTGTACTTCATCGGCGGCATCATCAAGCACGGTAAGGCCCTGAACGGCTTCACCAACCCTTCGACCAACTCCTACAAGCGTCTGGTCCCAGGCTTTGAAGCGCCGGTCATGCTGGCCTACTCGGCACGCAACCGCTCTGCCTCGATCCGCATTCCTTACGTCTCCAGCCCTAAGGCGCGCCGTATCGAAGCCCGTTTCCCGGACCCGGCTGCCAACCCGTACCTGGGCTTCGCCGCCCTGCTGATGGCAGGCCTGGACGGCATCCAGAACAAGATCCACCCAGGCGACGCTGCCGACAAAAACCTGTACGACCTGCCGCCTGAAGAGGCCAAGGAAATCCCGCAAGTGTGCGGCAGCCTGAAAGAAGCCCTGGAAGAACTGGACAAGGGCCGTGCGTTCCTGACCAAGGGCGGCGTGTTCAGCGACGACTTCATCGATGCCTACATCGCCCTCAAAAGCGAAGAAGAAATCAAGGTCCGCACCTTCGTACACCCACTGGAATACGAGCTGTACTACAGCTGCTAATCCGGTAACGCTTGCGCAAGCGGCGTAACAGAGGCCTCCTTCGGGAGGCCTTTTTCATGGCTGAAATCTCTGACATCAAAACCACCGCCCTTCCCTGGCGCGCGCCGCCGCGCCCGGCATTCCCCACCCGTCGCCCTGGGTAAGCTTGCCGGCCCAACCGACAACGCCCAAGGAAGACACCATGCTCAAACACGCCCGCGCCCTGGCACTCATGCTGCCCATCGCTTGCATCCTCTCGTTCGGCTGCACTCACCTGACTACCGGCAGCACCTCCACCACCCGTCAGGACAGCGCCCTCTAACACCCTCAGTGGGAGCGGGCCTGCCCGCGATGACAGCAGCCCATACATCCTAGATGCTGGCTGATGGCCCGCCCCCACAGAGGTTCACTCGCGCCCTGGCAAATAGCTCAGCCCCTCTATCCTCCAAGGCTCACGTCCCCGCCCAGCAGCCTTCGCACTTATGCACTATATTGGTGCAACACACCTCAACAAAGTAACTCCTCAGCCCATTTTGGTTCGAAACCACCCACCGATATTGGCCGTGCGCCACTAAACAGCGCCTCAAACGCCTGTTTCAAGGCTTTGGCGCTTCTTTTCGGAGCCTTGGTTTGGTTTTTGCATTTTCCTCGTACCAGCGCGTGCCCTACGGGCGCGACATGCTCCAAAAGAGGTCCTAATGACCATCAGCGACGCACTGCACCGCTTGCTTCTCGACAACCTGACCACCGCGACCATCCTGCTCAACGCCGACCTGCGCCTTGAGTACATGAACCCGGCGGCCGAGATGCTGCTGGCCATCAGCGGCCAGCGCAGCCACGGGCAATTTATCAGCGAGCTGTTCACCGAATCCGCCGAGGCCCTGAGTTCGTTGCGCCAGGCTGTGGAGCAGGCCCACCCGTTCACCAAGCGCGAAGCCATGCTCACCGCGCTCACCGGCCAGACCCTGACGGTCGATTACGCCGTCACCCCGATCCTGAGCAACGGCGCCACCCTGCTATTGCTGGAGGTGCACCCGCGCGACCGCTTGCTGCGCATCACCAAGGAGGAAGCGCAGTTGTCCAAGCAGGAAACCAGCAAGATGCTGGTGCGCGGCCTCGCCCATGAGATCAAGAACCCCTTGGGCGGGATTCGCGGCGCGGCGCAGTTGTTGGCCCGCGAACTGCCCGACGAAAGCCTCAAGGACTACACCAACGTCATCATCGAAGAGGCCGATCGCCTGCGAAACCTGGTGGACCGCATGCTCGGCTCCAACAAGCTGCCGTCCCTGGCCATGACCAACATCCATGAAGTGCTCGAACGCGTGGCCAGCCTGGTGGAGGCCGAGACCCAGGGCGGCATCACCCTGGTGCGCGACTACGACCCGAGCATCCCCGACGTGCTGATCGACCGCGAGCAGATGATCCAGGCCGTGCTCAACATCGTGCGCAACGCGGTGCAGGCCATCAGCAGCCAGAACGAGCTGCGCCTGGGCCGCGTCACCCTGCGCACCCGGGCGCTGCGCCAGTTCACCATCGGCCATGTGCGCCATCGCTTGGTGACCAAGATCGAAATCATCGACAACGGCCCGGGCATCCCCGCCGAGTTGCAGGACACCCTCTTCTTCCCCATGGTCAGCGGCCGCCCCGACGGTACCGGGCTAGGCCTGGCCATCACCCAGAACATCATCAGCCAGCACCAGGGCCTGATCGAATGTGACAGCCATCCAGGCCACACCACGTTCTCGATCTTTCTGCCACTGGAACAAGGAGCCACATCGACATGAGCCGTAGTGAAACCGTGTGGATCGTCGATGACGACCGTTCTATCCGTTGGGTGCTGGAAAAAGCCCTGCAACAAGAAGGCATGACCACCCAGAGCTTCGACAGCGCCGATGGGGTGATGAGCCGCCTGGCCCGCCAGCAACCGGACGTCATCATCTCCGACATCCGCATGCCCGGCGCCAGTGGCCTGGACCTGCTGGCGCGGATCCGCGAACAGCACCCGCGCCTGCCGGTCATCATCATGACCGCCCATTCCGACCTGGACAGCGCCGTGGCCTCCTACCAGGGCGGCGCGTTCGAGTACCTGCCCAAGCCCTTCGACGTCGATGAAGCGGTGTCGCTGGTCAAGCGCGCCAACCAGCACGCCCAGGAACAGCAAGGCCTGGAAGTGCCGCCCACCCTGGCCCGCACCCCGGAAATCATCGGCGAAGCGCCGGCGATGCAGGAGGTGTTCCGCGCCATCGGCCGCTTGAGCCACTCCAACATCACCGTGCTGATTAACGGCGAGTCCGGCACCGGCAAGGAGCTGGTAGCCCACGCCCTGCACCGCCACAGCCCGCGTGCGGCATCGCCGTTCATCGCGTTGAACATGGCCGCGATACCCAAGGACTTGATGGAGTCGGAACTGTTCGGCCACGAAAAAGGCGCCTTCACCGGCGCTGCCAACCTGCGCCGTGGGCGCTTCGAGCAGGCCGACGGCGGCACATTGTTCCTCGACGAAATCGGTGACATGCCCGCCGACACCCAGACCCGCCTGCTGCGGGTACTGGCGGACGGCGAGTTCTACCGCGTGGGCGGCCATGTGCCGGTCAAGGTGGACGTGCGCATCATCGCCGCCACGCACCAGAACCTGGAAACCCTGGTGCACGCCGGCAAGTTCCGCGAAGACCTGTTCCACCGCCTCAACGTCATCCGCATCCACATCCCGCGCCTGTCGGACCGGCGTGAAGACATCCCCACCCTGGCCAAGCACTTCCTCGCCCGCGCCGCCCAGGAGCTGGCGGTGGAACCCAAGCTGCTCAAGAGCGAAACCGAGGAATACCTGAAAAACCTGCCCTGGCCGGGCAACGTGCGGCAACTGGAAAACACCTGCCGCTGGATCACCGTCATGGCCTCGGGCCGTGAGGTGCACGTGGGCGACCTGCCGCCGGAATTGCTCAACCTGCCGCAAGACGCGGCGCCGGTCACCAACTGGGAGCAAGCCTTGCGCCAATGGGCCGACCAGGCCCTGGCACGCGGCCAGTCCAGCCTACTGGACAGCGCCGTGCCGAGCTTCGAGCGGATCATGATCGAAACCGCGCTCAAGCACACCGCTGGCCGGCGCCGCGACGCCGCCGTGCTGCTGGGCTGGGGGCGCAACACCCTGACCCGCAAGATCAAGGAGCTGGGGATGAAAATCGACGGCGGGGATGATGACGAGGCGGATGAGAGCTAGAAAACGGCGCTGCGAAGACAACCTTCTAAGGGAGCGGGCTGACCCACCATAGCGGTGGGTCAGGCACCCGCGATGGCGACTGCTCTACCGCTATCGCTGGCAGGCCCGCTCCCACAAAAGCCCCCACAGTTTTCTTGCCCCCCACGCACCATTTCAAAGCGCCTCGCCCCGCCATCGTGCGCCGTCTTACCCCCGGCGCCCTTGCGCAAAAACACCAAAGCCCCGGATTCCGGGGCTTTGGTCATTCAAAAGTGTTTTTTTCCTACAGTACGACGGACCTGGCACGCCCCCTGCAATAACACGGGTACTACCCAGTTTCGGGGACCTTGGTACAGGCAGGCCAAGAATCCCCTCTTTATATAGGGGCCAGGGCGCACAACGCGCCGGGCACCGATGCTTTTGGGGGCCCTGGTACAGGCAGGCCGGGAACTCCCTCTTTTATTCCTCCCGCAAGCGCACTTGCAGGCGCCAGCGCCCCTCGACCTCGGCGCCGGACCACTCGCCCCGCAAGGGCCGCGCCGCGACGAAGTTGAGCAACAACCCGGCATCCGCCGCCCGCACCCGCCAGTTCACGTCCTTGTCATTGACCTTCAACCGCCCGCGCTGCGCCTTGCCCTGAGCGTCGAACAGCAGCGCGACGGTGCCGTCGATGTGCTCGCCGTGCACCTTGGGCTCGACGTTGAACCACACCTGCACGCCATCGGCCGTCACCTCGATTTGCTGCAACTCCACCGGCTCCGGCGCCGTGAGGCGGCCGATCATCAGGCCCACCAGCAAACCGACAATCGCCAGCGAGCCGAACACCCGCGGCAATAGCTTCGGCCGCGGATCGTCCGGGGGGGTATCATGCAACCCATCATTACCTTCGGAGCCGTGCATGTTTCACGTCATCCTTTTTCAACCAGAAATTCCGCCGAATACCGGCAACGTTATCAGGCTGTGCGCCAACAGTGGCTGCCACCTGCATTTGATCGAGCCCCTGGGCTTTGACATGGACGACAAGCGCCTGCGCCGCGCCGGGCTCGATTACCACGAGTACGCCACCCTGCAACGCCACGCCGACCTCGCCAGTTGCCTTCAAAGCCTGGGCCAGCCGCGCCTGTTTGCCTTCACTACCAAGGGCTCGCGGCCCTTCCACGATGCCAGCTTCGCCGAGGGCGACGCCTTCTTGTTCGGCCCGGAAAGCCGTGGCCTGCCCGCCGAAGTACTCGACGCCCTGCCCGACGGCCAACGCCTGCGCCTGCCCATGCGCGAAGGCTGCCGCAGCCTGAACCTGTCCAACACGGTCGCCGTGGCGGTGTATGAGGGCTGGCGACAACTGGGTTTCAAGTAAGGGCCCCATAACAAATGTGGGAGCCGGCCTATGCGGAAGCTGGCGTGCCAGTTCCCACACAGGCCGGCTCCCACATGGGATCGGCGTCGCGGTTCGGACTGCTTACTGAACCGTCGGCGAGCCTTCCTGCTGCATGCGTTGCAGTTCTTGCGCGTACAACGCGTCGAAGTTCACCGGCGCCAGCATCAGGGCCGGGAACGAACCGCGGGTCACCAGGCTGTCCAGCGCTTCACGCGCATACGGGAACAGGATGTTGGGGCAGAACGCGCCCAGGGTGTGGCTCATGGACGCGGCGTCGAGGTTCTTAATCAGGAAGATACCGGCCTGCTGAACTTCGGCGATGAACGCCACTTCTTCGTTTTCGCCGTTCTTGACGGTGACCGACAGGGTCAGCACGACTTCGTGGAAGTCGCCTTCCAGGGCCTTCTGGCGGGTGTTGAGGTCCAGACCGACACTCGGCTCCCAGGCCTGGCGGAAGATCGCCGGGCTTTTTGGCGCTTCAAAGGACAGGTCACGCACATAGATGCGCTGCAGGGAAAATTGCGGGGCGGTTTCTTCTTCGCTTGCCACTGTAGTCTGTTCGTCAGTCATCTCGGATCCTTCTTGATCGCGTGGTCTTCAGGTTTGGGAACTCAGGCCCGGAGCAGCGCGTCGAGCTTGCCGGCGCGGTCCAGGGCAAACAAATCATCACAGCCGCCCACGTGGGTGGTGCCGACCCAGATCTGCGGCACCGAGGTGCGGCCGGCTTTCTGGGCCATTTCGGCGCGCACCTGGGGTTTGCCGTCGACCTTGATCTCGTCGAAGGCCACACCCTTGCTGGCCAGCAGGTGCTTGGCACGCGAGCAGAAGGGGCAGTAATCGCTGGAGTAGACGACGACAGCAGTCATGTCACTTCACCAGCGGCAGGTTGTCGGCTTTCCAGCTCGACACGCCGCCCGACAGCTTGGCGGCGTTGTAGCCAGCCTTGACCAGTTCGCGGGCGTGAGTGCCGGCGTGCTGGCCCATGGCATCGACCAGGATGATGGTCTTGGCCTTGTGCTTTTCCAACTCGCCCACGCGCGCGGTCAGTTTGTCCTGGGGGATGTTCAGCGCGCCGACGATGTGGCCAGCGGCGAAATCCTTGGTTGGGCGGATGTCGATCACCACGCCGGCGTCCTTGTTGACCAGCGCGGTCAGCTCGCCCGTGCTCAGGCTGCGGCCGCCACCTTGCATCTGGTGAGCGATCAGCAGGCCCAGCAGTACGACGAAGGCGCCGACGAGCAGATAGTGATTAGTGGCAAATTCAATCAGGTGAGCAACCATCGAAGGAGGTTCCAGGGCGTTAAAATGTCGGCCAGTATACACAGCCGCCAATGCCGACCAAACCCCGCCCGGCGGTGACTTGGATTGAACTTGCCTTTAAACTGCCACTCCCTTTTTCACCGCCCTCCTTTTAACTTCGCCACGAGTGGACTCCATGACTACCACGCCCAAACCTTTGGTCCTGATGATTCTCGATGGCTTCGGTCACAGTGACAGCCACGAATCCAACGCCGTGTACGCCGCGAAAAAACCGGTGCTCGATCACCTGTGCGCCACGCAGCCCAACGGTTTGATCTCGGGCTCGGGCATGGACGTCGGCCTGCCGGACGGCCAAATGGGCAACTCCGAAGTCGGCCACATGAACCTCGGCGCGGGCCGCGTGGTGTACCAAGACTTCACCCGCGTGACCAAATCGATCCGCGACGGCGAGTTCTTCGAGAACCCCACCCTCTGCGCCGCCGTGGACAAAGCCGTGGCCGCCGGCAAAGCCGTGCACTTCATGGGCCTGCTCTCCGATGGCGGCGTGCACAGCCACCAGGATCACCTGATCGCCATGGCCGAACTGGCCTTCAAGCGCGGCGCCGAGCACATCTACCTGCACGCCTTCCTCGATGGCCGCGACACGCCGCCCAAAAGCGCGCAATCGTCCATTGAGCTGCTGGACGAAACCTTCAAGACCCTGGGCAAGGGCCGCATCGCCAGCCTGATCGGCCGTTATTTCGCCATGGACCGCGACAACCGCTGGGACCGCGTGGCCCAGGCCTACAACCTGATTGTCGATGGCCAGGCGCAGTTCCACGCCACCACCGCCCAGGAAGGCCTGCAAGCGGCCTACGCGCGCGGCGAGAGCGACGAGTTCGTCAAGGCCACCGCCATCGGCGCGCCGGTCAGGGTCGAAGACGGCGACGCCGTGGTGTTCATGAACTTCCGTGCCGACCGCGCCCGCGAGCTGAGCCGGGTGTTCGTCGAGGACGGCTTCAAGGAATTCGAGCGCGCACGCCAGCCGGCCCTGGCCGGGTTCGTCATGCTCACCCAATACGCGGCCAGCATTCCCGCGCCTTCGGCCTTCGCCCCGGGCAGCCTGGAAAACGTGCTGGGCGACTACCTGGCGAAAAACGGCAAGACCCAACTGCGTATCGCCGAAACCGAAAAATACGCCCACGTGACCTTCTTCTTCTCCGGCGGGCGCGAGGAGCCCTTCCCCGGCGAAGAGCGCATCCTGATCCCGTCGCCGCAAGTGGCCACCTACGACCTGCAACCGGAAATGAGCGCACCCGAAGTCACCGACAAAATAGTCGACGCCATCGAAAAGCAACGCTTTGACGTGATCGTGGTCAACTACGCCAACGGCGACATGGTCGGCCACAGCGGTGTGTTCGACGCCGCGGTCAAGGCTGTGGAATGCCTGGACCTGTGCGTCGGGCGTATCGTCCAGGCCCTGGAAAAGGTCGGCGGGGAAGCCCTGATTACCGCCGACCACGGCAACGTCGAGCAGATGTCCGACGCGTCAACCGGCCAGGCCCATACCGCCCACACCACCGAGCCGGTGCCGTTCATCTACGTCGGCAAGCGCGACCTCAAGGTGCGCGAAGGCGGCGTGCTGGCCGACGTCGCGCCGACCATGCTCAAGCTGCTGGGCCTGGAACAGCCCAAGGAAATGACCGGGACTTCGATCCTCGTCTAACCCCCAAAAAACCGGTGGGAGCGAGCCTGCTCGCGATGACGTCGGCACATCCAGCGGCCAAGTCGCCCGATGCGCCATCATCGTAAGCAGGCTCGCTCCTACCGTGGTTTCCAGGGTTTTTCGGGTCAGTCATCACACAGCCCCAATTGGGCGTTTTTTTTGCTGCCCATGGCGGGCATACTAGGCCGTCCCTTTCCCTGGTGTCGCCCGCCTCTATGCTTCGCGCCCTGATTGCCCTTGCCCTGACCTGCCTGCTCCAACCGGCCTTCGCCGACGAACGCGCGCAGACCCAACAACAGTTGGACGCCACGCGTCAGGACATTGCCGAGCTGAAAAAGCTATTGGGCAAGTTGCAGGAAGAAAAAACCGGCGTGCAGAAAGACCTGCGCGGCACCGAAACCGAAATGGGCAACCTGGAAAAGCAGGTCGAGACGCTGCAAAAAGAGCTCAAGAAGAGCGAATCCGAGCTGCAACGGCTCGATGAGGAGAAAAAAAAACTCCAGAGCGCGCGCGTTGAACAACAACGCCTGATCGCCATCCAGGCCCGGGCCGCCTACCAGAACGGGCGCCAGGAGTACCTCAAGCTGCTGCTCAACCAGCAGAACCCGGAAAAATTCGCCCGCACCCTCACCTATTACGACTACCTGAGCCAGGCCCGCCTGGAGCAGTTGAAGAATTTCAACGAAACCCTGCGCCAACTGGCCAACGTCGAGCAGGATATCGCCCTGCAACAGGCGCAGTTGCTGGTGCAAAAAAGCAGCCTCGACAGCCAGCGCGAAGAACTGGACAAGGTCCGCAAGGAACGCCAGCAAGTGCTGGCCAAGCTCAACGGCGACCTCAAGGCCCGCGACGCCAGGCTCCAGGCACGCCAGCAGGACCAGGCCGACCTGTCCAAGGTCCTCAAAACCATCGAAGAAACCCTGGCGCGCCAGGCTCGCGAGGCAGAAGAGGCGCGGCAAAAAGCGCTGATCGCCCAGCAGGAAGCCGAAAAAAAGCGTTTGCGTGAAGCCCAGGCCGACGCTGGCCAAAGCCCGCGCACACCGGCCAAGGCTACGCCTGGCGCGCTGGTTTCCAGCACTGGCGCGACCTTCGGCGGCGCATTTGCTTCAGCCCGGGGAAAACTTCCATGGCCGGTTGATGGTCGATTGCTTGCGCGATTTGGCGAAGGCCGCGGCGATGACGCCCGGACCAAATGGGACGGGGTGATGATTAGCGCCTCGCCCGGCAGCCAGGTGCGGGCCGTGCACGGCGGGCGCGTGGTGTTTGCCGATTGGCTGCGCGGCGCCGGGCTGCTGGTGATCCTCGACCACGGCAACGGTTATTTGAGTTTGTACGGCCACAACCAGACGCTGCTCAAGGCCGCCGGGGATGTGGTCAAGGCCGGCGAGTCCATTTCCACTGTCGGCAGCAGTGGCGGACAGGACACGCCAGCACTGTATTTCGCTATTCGTCAGCAGGGTCACCCGAGTGATCCAGCACAATGGTGCCGCGCACAAGGATAAGCGCGCTGCCTTACTCAGGAGTTCGACATGCTGCATTTGTCCCGCCTCACCTCGCTGGCCCTGACGATCGCCATTGTGATCGGGGCGCCGTTGGCGTTTGCCGCCGATACGGCGCCACTGCCAGCGGCCGCTACCACCAAGGCGCCGCTGCCACTCGATGAGCTGCGCACCTTTGCCGAGGTCATGGACCGCATCAAGGCCGCCTACGTCGAACCGGTAGACGACAAGACCCTGCTGGAAAACGCCATCAAGGGCATGCTCAGCAACCTCGACCCGCACTCGGCCTACCTGGGCCCCGAAGATTTCGCTGAATTGCAGGAAAGCACCAGCGGCGAATTCGGCGGCCTGGGCATTGAAGTCGGCGTCGAAGACGGCTTTATCAAAGTGGTCTCGCCCATTGACGACACCCCGGCGTCCAAGGCCGGCATCCAGGCCGGCGACTTTATCGTCAAGATCAACGGCCAACCGACCCGTGGCCAGAGCATGACCGAAGCCATCGACAAGATGCGCGGCAAGATCGGCGAGAAAATCACCCTGACCCTGGTGCGCGACGGCGGCACGCCGTTCGACGTGACGCTGACCCGCGCCACCATCCAGGTCAAGAGCGTCAAGGCGCAGTTGCTGGAGTCGGGCTACGGCTACATCCGCATCACGCAGTTCCAGGTCAAGACCGGCGACGAGGTGTCCAAGGCCCTGGCCAAGTTGCGCAAGGACAACGGCAAAAAGCTCAGCGGCGTGATCCTGGACCTGCGCAACAACCCCGGCGGCGTGCTGCAATCGGCGGTGGAGGTGGTCGATCACTTCATCACCAAGGGCCTGATCGTCTACACCAAGGGCCGCATCGCCAACTCCGAGTTGCGCTTCTCCGCAACCGGCAAGGACGAAAGCGAAGCTGTGCCGATGGTGGTGCTCATCAACGGCGGCAGCGCCTCGGCCTCGGAGATTGTCGCCGGCGCCTTGCAGGACCAGAAACGCGCGGTGGTCATGGGCACCACCAGTTTCGGCAAGGGTTCGGTGCAAACCGTGCTGCCGCTGAACAACGACCGCGCCTTGAAGATCACCACTGCGCTGTATTTCACCCCCAACGGCCGCTCGATCCAGGCCCAGGGCATCGTGCCCGACATCGAAGTGCGCAAGGCCAAGATCACCAACGAGCAGGACGGCGAATACTTCAAGGAAGCCGACCTGCAAGGCCACCTGGGCAACGGCAACGGCGGGGCGGACAAGCCCAGCGGTTCCGGCGCCAAGGCCAAGCCCATGCCCCAGGACGACGACTACCAATTGGCCCAGGCCCTGAGCCTGCTCAAGGGCCTGAGCATCACCCGCGGCAACTGAGATGCGCCTGCGGTTGATCCTCGCCCTGCTGGGCTGTGTGGCCGGCGCCGCCCAGGCGGCGCCGAGCGACAGCCCAGCCAAGCCCCACAAGGCCTACCTGAGCCTTATCATCGACGACCTGGGGCAGAACCTGCCCCGGGATCGGCGTGTGCTGGCCCTGCCCGGGCCGGTCACCACGGCGATCATGCCCGACACGCCCCACGCCGCCGAATTCGCCCGCGAAGCCTATCGCGCCGGCAAAATCGTCATCCTGCACATGCCCATGGACCCGGCCACCGGGCCGTTCGCCTGGCACCCCGAACTGCCCATCGAGGAGCTGAAAAAACGCCTCGACGCCGCATTCAAGGCCGTGCCCTACACCAGCGGCATCAACAACCACATGGGCAGCCGCATGACCGCCCAACGGCCGGCCATGGCCTGGTTGATGGCCGACCTGCAACAGCGCCACAAATTTTTCGTCGATAGCCGCACCAGTGCCAGCACCGTGGCCGCCGCCGAGGCGCAGAAGATCGGCCTGGCCAGCGTCTCGCGGGATGTGTTCCTGGATGACGAGCGCACCGAAGCGGCCATCGCCGCGCAGCTTGAAAGCGCCATTGTCCTGGCGCAAAAGCACGGTTCGGCGGTCATCATCGGCCACCCTTACCCGCAGACACTGGCGGTTTTACAGCGCGAATTGCCGCGCCTCAAGGCCCGCGGTATCGAATGGATCGACATCCGCCAAATGATCGGCGTGCGCAGCAACCGTGCAAGCGCTGCCCACGGCAACGACGGCACCTACCGCTAGCGCCGGCCCCATAGATAGCTACCGCTTTTCGCACCGCAGTTCCTGATTAGGTAGTGCACCACCCCGCAATCGGCGGGGTGCCACTGACCCATAAGGAGCGACATGAACACACCCTATTCACTTTTCGGCGCCTTGCTCGCAGGCGTTCTATGCGTCCCCGTGCTGGCCTCACCCAGCGATTTTGGCGCCAACCTGGCCAACCTCACCCCTTCCCGGCTGCTGACCAACGACCGCGGCCAAAACCGCCACTGGTCCGGCGTAGGCCGCGTGCGCAACGAAACCAACACCCTGTGCACCGCCAGCCTGCTCGACACCCGTAACGGCGAAGGCAACGCCACGGGCCCGGCCTATATCATCACCAGCAGCCATTGCATCCACCGCACCAACGAGTTCGTGCACAAGGACATGCCGCTCAAGGGCAGCATCTCGTTCAACTACTTCGACGACACCCTTGCCACCCTCAAGACCTATCCCCTCAAAACCCTGAAGTGGAGCAGCAGCCAGGGCGTGGACCTGGCAATCATCGAACTCGACAGCGCCCTGGCCACGCTGATCGACAACGGCATCACCCCGCTGAAACTGGCTGAAGAGGCACCCGCAGACGGCAGCGACATCCTGGCCCTGAGCGCCCCGGCCTGGGACACCCTGCGCCTATCCGCCTGCACCCAGCAGGCCTCGGCGGAAATCGTCGAGCAGCCCTACGTCTGGCGCGTAACGATGAAAAACCAATGCCAAGGCATTGCCCCGGGCAGCTTCGGTGGGCCCCTGCTCAATCGCCAGTCCAACGAGATCTTCGGCATCCTCGGCACCAGCACCCGCGGTTCCAATGCCGATAAGAAATGCCAACGCGACGCCCCCTGCGAGGTCAAGAACGGTATCGCCACTCGCCACGCCGACAGCAACTACGGCAGCCCGGTCACCTTCCTGCGCAGTTGTTTTGTCGAAGGTGTGCTGCACAGCAATATCGACACCTGCGACCTCTACCCCACCACCGTCATCGGCTTCAAGAACCCGCAGCCGATCAAGCAGTACTACGTCACGGCCAACAAAGGCTCCAAAAGCATCATCCCCACCTGGGACCTGAGGTTCACCATCAACACCCCGTTCTACCGCTACAAAACCACGCGCCGCGCCATCGACTGCGAAAACCCGGCCCTCTACAGCGCCCCCGTAGCCGCCGAAAACGCCTACATCAACGACCCCATCGGCCCGCAGACTGGCATGCACATGCTGTGCGTGGTCGGCGTCGAATCGGCCGAGCAGCCCGTCACCCCCGGCATGATGAAAAATGCCCTGACCCTGGCAGTGGAACTGGCTGAACCAGGCCCGGCGCGCACCCCGGACGTGAGCATCAGCCTCGATAAGGAAGGGCTGCAGGCCTACACCGTGAAATGGAAAATGGCCCCGCCCTTCATGAGCCGCTACACCTACAAAATGGGCCCAGCCCACAGCACTGACTGCCTACGCCCTGTAGGCTACCTCGCCATCCCCCTGCCACGACCAGAGCCGGAAGACGACGATGAGGGTGAAGATATTTATCACCACCCGTTGGAAGACCAAGCCATCACTCCCGCCGATGATGACTTCATCCAGATAGTCAGCACCAACACCCACCCGATCAAAATCTGCACCTATGCCTACGACCAGGCCGACCAGCCTTCGACGTTACGTGTGGATATTCTCAAGCCGCGCTAACCGGCCACATCTCATCCAAGGCAATGACAGGAGTCGAAACCCATGGACCCCTTTAGATATAAAGATCTGCAAATAGGATTTACCGAGCACTTTATTTACCTATGGAATAACCGGCACCCGATGGCAGGAACAATCGGCAGCCAGAAAGCCACTTTCTGGCGCCCTAGAATTTCTCAGCAACTGTTCGGCTATCATCCCGTCGGAGACTGTATTTACCCACACTTCGATGACATCAATTACAAACACATGGTCCCCATCGTGCGCGACATAGAGGGTGCTCAAGGCACCGCGCTACGTGAACCGCTCTCGTATGAGCAGGTATGGGACAGCGAAGGATTCAATACGCAAAACCATAAAGGCAGTTGGAACACGTCCCTATGGCGCCCGATACCGCCACCCGGTTACGTCGCGATGGGCCTGGTGGTGGGCAATGGGCTGGAGCAGCCCCGTACGGATGCCGTGCGCTGCCTGCGCGAAGACCTGGTTATTGAGTCATCCATCGGCGACCTCATCTGGAGCAACCGTGGCTCCCAGGCAGATAAAGACTTCAGTGCCTGGGACATCACCCCTCCAGCGGCGTTGGCAGGCGAAGTCTACTTCTGCGCGAACACGTTCGCGGGTATTGGCGCCTATACCAAACCAAACACCATGGCCACGGCTTACGCCTTGCGAGTCAGTATGCCCGTGACGGCAACCATACCCGCCGATGCTCCGCAGCTTACAAGCCATGCCGAACCTTCAAGTCTCGACAGCAATACACGCACGGGCTTCACTGAACTTCCCTGGTTCACGATAAAAGACCCGCAACTGAGTGCCTTTGAACAAGTATCGCAATCGCCAACTTATAAAGTGGAAAGAACCGACCGCTACATCCTGATCGGCCACGGGCATAACACTGCTGAATCGCCCCAACGCTATAACTGGTCTACGACGACGGGCATCAACAGCGCCGCCGCCAATACCTTTAGCGCAACAACCTCAATTGACATCAGGGCGCCGTGGGCAGTCGCAACGCACTTCAAGGCATCGGCAAAGTTGAGTGCAATAACCACACCCCAAGGCTGGTCAGAAGCAAAAACCCTGAACATCTGGAGTGATATTGCGCCCAATACGGCCCTGGCCTTTTACTTGGTCGAGAGCCGTTACAGGTTGCTTCGCAAGGACGGGAGCCAAATAGGGGAAACCTTGTTGTACAAGGATGACCAGGCCAGTTACTGGACCGAATATCCACAGGGCAACGCCTGCAAGGTGGGCATAAAACTCAACTCAAGTGCCAGCAGGGCCGATCAGAGATAGCGCGCCATGATCCGCTCCACCTCGCCTTCTTTGCGCAGTTGATCGAGGGCGAGTTGTAGTTTGCTGACGATCTCGTCCGGCACATCCTTGTTCAACGCCAGGTACAACTCGGCGCTGTGGAAACGCAGCACCGTTTTGAGACCGGTGACCCCCTCCTGCCGGGCAAGGTAACGGCCGGCCGGGTCGCCGGTGGCCCACAGGTCGATCTGGCCGCTGACCAGTTTGCGCGCATTGTCCTGGTCCCGTAGCGCCACGATGGGCGCCAGGCCCTGCTTGGACAGCGTCTCGGCAATGGCATCGCCCTTGTAGGCGCCGATCTTGTATTTGCGCGCCTGCTCCAGGGTTTGCAGGGTGATTTTGCTATCGGCGCGGGCGAGCATGATCCAGTCGTCCGGGCCGATGGGGCCGACCCATTTGAACAACGCTTCGCGGTCGGGCAGTCGCGCCATGACGAACACGCCGTAGCCGGGTTTTTCCAGGGCCAGTTTGTAGATACGTTCCCACGGGAAGCGCAGGGTCAGGCTGTAGTTAATGCCAGCACGTTTGAACATTTCCCGCACGATATCCACGGCGATGCCGTCGATATTCTCGTCCTGGGCGAAGTTCTTACCGTTTTTTGCCATGTTGTAGGGCGGAAAGTTTTCCGTCAGCAGCACCACGCTGGGGCGGTGAGGCTCAGCCGCCCACGCCGGGCCGGCGAGGAGCAACGCGGCGCTGGCCAATACAGGAAGAAAGCGTTTGAGCATGACGGTTACCCAAATCCATGGCGTGGCCCAGAGTGCCGTGAGCCCGCCATGCTGTCCAGTAGCCAGTGGTGCTAGCGCACGGTAATCCCGCGGGCCGCCATGTAGGCCTTGGCTTCGGGGACGGTGTATTCGCCGAAGTGGAAAATACTCGCCGCCAACACCGCGCTGGCGTGGCCTTCGAGGATGCCGTCGGCCAGGTGCTGGAGGTTGCCGACACCGCCAGAGGCGATCACTGGGATGCCCAGGGCATCGCTGATGGCGCGGGTCACGCCCAGGTCGAAGCCGTTTTTCATGCCGTCCTGGTCCATGCTGGTCAGCAATATTTCGCCGGCGCCCAGGCCTTCCATCTTCACCGCCCACTCCACCGCGTCCAGGCCGGTGGGCTTGCGCCCGCCGTGGGTGAAGATTTCCCAGCGCGGGGTTTGGCCCGCCAGCGAAACCTTCTTGGCGTCAATGGCGACCACGATGCACTGCGAGCCGAAATGCTGCGCGGCCTCGCCGACGAACTCGGGGTTGAACACCGCCGCGGTGTTGATGGACACCTTGTCCGCCCCGGCATTGAGCAGGTTGCGGATGTCTTGCACAGTGCGCACGCCGCCGCCCACGGTCAGCGGGATAAACACCTGGCTGGCCATGCGCTCGACGGTGTGCAGCGTGGTGTCGCGGCCATCGACGCTGGCGGTGATATCCAGGAAGGTGATCTCGTCCGCACCCTGCTCGTCGTAGCGCCGGGCGATTTCCACCGGGTCGCCCGCGTCGCGGATGTTCTCGAACTTGACGCCCTTGACCACACGGCCGTTATCCACGTCCAGGCAAGGGATGATGCGTTTGGCCAATGCCATGGGGGCTCATCTCCGATAAGAGTTATTAGCGGCCAGCTACAAGCGGCAAGTAGAAGCGGTTGGCTTTTGCTTGCCGCTTGTAGCTGGAAACTTGCCGCTTAAAACGTGCTGCTTGCCGCATCGCAGAGCGCTTGCGCCTCGGCCACGTCCAGCGTGCCTTCGTAGATCGCACGGCCAGTGATGGCGCCGATGATGCCAGGGGCCTTGGCGTCCAGCAGGGCCTGGATGTCGCCCAGGTTGTGGATGCCGCCGGAGGCGATCACCGGGATCCGTGTCGCGGCGGCCAGGGCCGCGGTGTAGGAGACGTTGCAGCCCTGCATCATGCCGTCTTTGGCGATGTCGGTATAAACGATGGCCGACACGCCGTCGCTTTCAAACTGCTTGGCCAGGTCGATCACCTGCACGGTGCTGATTTCGGCCCAGCCGTCGGTGGCGACGAAACCGTCCTTGGCGTCCAGGCCAACGATGATCTTGCCCGGGAAGGCGCGGCAGGCCTCGGCCACGAAGGCCGGGTCCTTGACGGCTTTGGTGCCGATGATGACGTAGCTCACACCGGCCTTGACGTAGTGTTCGATGGTGTCCAGGGAGCGAATACCGCCGCCGATCTGGATCGGCAGGTTCGGGTAGCGCTTGGCGATGGCGGTAACCACTTCACCGTTGACCGGTTGGCCTTCAAAGGCGCCGTTGAGGTCCACCAGGTGCAGGCGCCGGCAACCGCCGTCCACCCATTTGGCAGCCATGCTCACCGGGTCGTCGGAAAACACCGTGGAATCTTCCATGCGGCCCTGGCGCAGACGCACGCAAGCGCCGTCCTTGAGATCGATAGCGGGAATAATGAGCATGCTTTTTCCTTCGTCAAAAGAGCTGCGAGCTGCAAGCTTTAAGCTGCAAGCAGGCATGCGTATCAATTCTTGCAGCGTGAAGCGCGAAGCTTGCCGCTGCTCTAGTTTTTCTCAAGCGCCCATAAGTCGCTTTCGATGCTTTCAAAGCGCTCTTTGAGGTGCGCTTGCACGTCGAAAATCGCCCGGTTGTAGTAGTGCGGGGCGATTTCGCGGGTGAACAGCTCAAGGATTTCCGCGGCCTCGAACGAGCCCAGGTCGAGCTCGAAACGGTCCTGCATGAAGCGCTTGATCTTGTGGTTGGCCTCGCTTTCCTGCTCGGCGGTGAGGGTCAGGATCGGCGGCTTTTTTTTCGCGGCCATTACCAGCGCCCGTCCCAAGTGGCGAAGTTCTGCAGCAATTGCAGGCCATGGGTGTGGCTCTTCTCCGGGTGGAACTGCACCGCGAACCGCGAGCCATCGGCCAGGGCCGCGGCGAAGTCGACGCCGTAATGGCCGCTTCCCACCACCTGCTGCGCATTGGCGGCGGCGATGTAGTAGCTGTGCACGAAGTAAAAACGCGCCAGGTCCGGGATGTCGTGCCACAGCGGGTGCGGCACCGACTGGCGCACTTCGTTCCAGCCCATATGCGGCACTTTCAGGTGTTCGCCGTCTTCGTGCAGGCCCTTGCCGAAGAACTTCACGTTGCCGGGGAACAAGCCGATGCAATCCACCCCGGCGTTTTCTTCGCTGTGGTCGAGCAACGCCTGCATGCCCACGCAAATGCCCAGGAACGGGCGATCCTGGCTGACTTCGCGCACCAGGGCATCGAAGCCCAGGCGACGAATCTCGGCCATGCAGTCGCGGATCGCGCCGACACCGGGGAACACCACGCGATCGGCTTCGCGGATCACGTTGGCGTCACTGGTAATCAGCACCTTGCCCGCGCCCACGTGCTCCAGGGCCTTGGCCACCGAATGCAGGTTGCCCATGCCGTAGTCGATGACGGCGACGGTCTGCATTACAGAACGCCTTTGGTCGATGGCATTTGCCCGGCCATACGGTCATCGAGCTCCACAGCCATGCGCAGCGCACGGCCGAAGGCCTTGAACACGGTTTCGATCTGGTGGTGGGTGTTGCTGCCCCGCAGGTTGTCGATGTGCAGGGTGACGTTGGCGTGGTTGACGAAGCCCTGGAAGAACTCCTGGAACAGGTCCACATCAAAGCCGCCCACGGTGGCGCGGGTGTAGGGCACGTGCATTTGCAGGCCGGGGCGGCCAGAGAAGTCGATCACCACGCGCGACAGCGCTTCGTCCAGCGGCACGTAGGCGTGGCCGTAGCGGCGGATGCCTTTCTTGTCGCCAATGGCCTTGCTGAACGCCTGGCCCAGGGTGATGCCGACGTCTTCCACCGTGTGGTGGTCGTCGATATGCAGGTCGCCCTTGCTTTCGATATCCAGGTCGATCAGCCCATGACGGGCGATTTGATCCAGCATGTGCTCAAGAAAGGGAACACCGATATCGAATCGGGCCTTTCCAGTGCCATCCAGGTTGATCGAGGCTTTGATCTGGGTTTCCAGAGTGTCGCGCTCGACGGATGCCTTACGTTCGGCCATCACCAGCTCCGCAAAATCATTGGGCGAAAAAGGTGGCCATTATAGGGTGCCCGGGCGCCAAACAGAAACCTCATGAGCACATCCCCGATGGGCTGGAGGCCGCGCCGTCAGGGGTGTACATGTGCGTACAAGCTGGTTTTAGCGGACCGGGTTTGCCATGCGAGATGGAGGAATGCGGGGTTGTGTGGGAGCGGGCCTGCCCGCGCTTGCAGAATGTCGATCAACATCACCTTTTCTGACACGCCGCCGTCGCGGGCAAGCCCGCTCCCACAAAGGAGGTTAGTGAAACAACACCGCCGTCTTCTGCAACGTCACCCACACCCCCCACGCCAACGGGACGCCCACCGCCAGCCAGGCCGCAACCACCCAGGGCCGGCTGCTTTCGCTGGCCTGCCATTGCAGCACCGTGCTGCTGTCGGCGCCTTTGTCGTGGCCCAGGGCCTGTTCGGCGGCGAGTTGGGCGTCGGTCATGAAGTATTTGTCCGCCACCGGCCGCACCAGCAGGTTGCAGAGGAACCCCAGCACCAGCAGGCCGGCGAGGATGTACAGGGTGATGTCATAGGCCGCCGCGCGCTCGACGCCGATGCTCAACTGATATTCGCGCAGGTAGTTCACCAGCACCGGCCCCAACACCCCGGCCGCCGCCCACGCGGTGAGCAGGCGCCCATGGATGGCGCCGACCATCTGTGTGCCGAACAGGTCCGCCAGGTAGGCCGGCACCGTGGCGAAACCGCCGCCGTACATCGACAGGATGATGCAGAACGCCGCCACGAACAGCGCCACGTTACCCAGGTGGCCGAGGTTGGGGATCAGCGCATACAGCGCAAAACCCAGGGCAAAGAACACGAAATAGGTGTTCTTGCGCCCCAGGTAGTCGGAAAACGACGCCCAGAAAAACCGCCCGCCAATGTTGAACAGACTGAGCAAACCGGTGAAGCCGGCAGCAATGGCGGCGACCTGCGCCAATTGCGCGGCATCCAGTTGGCTGAAGGTCAGGTCGTTGCCCAGCAGTTTGCCGGCAAACACCTCCTGCAACAGCGGCGAGGCCATGCCCAGGATGCCGATGCCCGCCGAGACGTTCAGGCACAGCACCAGCCACACCAAAGCAAACTGCGGGGTTTTCCAGGCCACGCTCACATGCACATGGCGGTGGGTAATCATCGCGTTGGCGGTTTTTTTCGCCGGCGGGCTCCAGCCTTCAGGCTTCCAACCGGTGGGCGGCACGCGGTAGGCCAGCGCACCGCCGATCATGAACACGAAGTAAATCGCCGCCATCACCACAAAGCTCTGCCACACGCCGACGCTGGTGGACGAAGCGAAATGGCCCATCAGCAACGCCGCCAGCGGCGCACCGACCATCGCCCCGCCGCCAAAGCCCATGATCGCCATGCCGGTGGCCATGCCGCGTTTGTCGGGGAACCACTTGATAAGGGTCGAGACTGGCGAGATATAACCCAGGCCCAGGCCGATACCGCCGATCACCCCGGAGCCGAGCCACATCAGCCAGATCTGGTGGGTGTAGACCCCCAGCGCGGAAATCAGCAAGCCACCGCACCAGCACAACGCCGATACCACACCGGCCTTGCGCGGCCCGGCGTGCTCCAGCCAACCGCCCCAGACAGCCGCCGAGCAGCCCAGGAAAATGAAGAACAGGGTGTAGATCCAGCCCAACATGGAGATCGGCCAGTCGCACTGCGCCGAAAAAACCTGCTCGATAAACCCGGTGCCCGGCGCGCAGGCCACGGCCGTGGTCACGCCCCACGCCTTGGACAGCGGAATCCAGAACACCGAAAAGCCATAGGCCATGCCGATGCACAAATGAATGGCCAACGCGGCCGGCGGAACCAGCCAACGGTTGAACCCGGGCTTGGCAATAATGCGCTCCTTGGCCAGGAACGCGGGCTGCGCAGCGATGCTGCCAGCCTCGGTGCTGATGCTCATCTTGTTGTATCCCCCAATGTTGAGTAGCGTTCGCCGGCCGCACTTCGCCCCAGCCTTGGTGCACGCAGGCATGGCTGTTTTATCGGGTGAAGCTCCAAGAACGCGACGTTAAGCCGCAGAAGGACGGGCGAACCGGCAGAGGTTACCATTTGCGTCTGGCGGATAAACCCTGCTGATCCGGCGTTTTATGCGCCATCTGTACTTGCCCCGCACAAGGAACCCCCATGCCCATCGTTGTCCAGACGCTGCACGAAGCGACCTACCAGGACCAGCAAGACTTGCGCAAGATCTACCACGACGCGCCGCCCTGGCTATTCGCGCCGTTTGCCGACGACCTGCAGCTGATCGAAAGCGCCCTGGCCGACGCTAGCCTGATCGCCGGGCGCTTCAACGATCGCCTGCTGGGTGCGGCGCGCCTGCAACGCCAGGGGCAGGTCTGGCATCTTTCCCAACTATGCGTACGAAAAATCACCCGACGACGTGGAGTAGCGGAACGCCTGGTGTGCGAAGCCCAGCGTATGGCCGCGCAACAAGGCGCGCAGCTGCGCCTGCAAGCCCCCGCCGGCCACCTGGAGGCCCAGGCCCTGGCCGCCAAACTGCACCTGCCGCTGGACCTGCTGTAACCGTACCCGGTAGTCAGGCACCGGGTTGGCGGCGCTATACTCCCCGGCTAATTCCGCACTCGACACACTGAAAGGACGCGCCCATGAAAGCGTTTGGCAAAATCCTGGGGCTGGTCATTCTCGGGCTGTTGCTGGTCATCGTGGCCCTGGGCTTTGCCCTGACCCACCTGTTCGACCCCAACGACTACAAAGACGAGATCCGCCAGATCGCCCGCGACAAGGCCCACATCGAGCTGACACTCAATGGCGACATCGGCTGGAGCCTCTTCCCTTGGCTGGGCCTGGAGCTGCATGACGCCGGCATCGCCACCCTGACCAACCCCGACAAGCCGTTCGCCGACCTGCAAATGCTCGGCCTCTCCGTGCGCGTACTGCCCCTGCTGCGCCGCGAAGTGCAGATGAGCGACGTGCGGGTCGAAGGCCTGAACCTGCGCCTGAACCGCGACAAGCACGGCCACGGCAACTGGCAGGACATCGGCAAGGCCAAGGCGCCCGACACCGCCGCCACGCCGAAAGTAGACGCCAGCACCACCCCCGCCACGCCTGCCCCGGCGCCGGAAAAACCCGCGCAACCGATCCGCCTGGACATCGACAGCCTGACCGTGAACAACGCCCGGGTTGAATACTTCGACGAACAAAGCGGCCAGCAACTGAGCGCCGAGAGCATCCAGTTGAGCACCGGGGCCATCCACGAAGGCAGCAATATCCCGCTCAAGCTCACTGCATTCCTGAGCAGCAACCAACCCGTGGTGCGGGTACGTTCGGAGCTGGCCGGCGAGCTGCGTTTTGACCGCGCCCTCCAGCGCTATCAGTTCGAGGACATGAAACTGTCCGGCGAAGTTTCCGGTGAACCGCTGCAAGGCAAGACCATGACCTTCGCCGCCCAAGGCCAGTTGCTGGTGGACATGGCCGCCAACATTGCCGAGTGGAACGGCCTGAAAATCTCCGCCAACCAGTTGCGCGCCCTGGGCGAACTGAAGGTCAACGACCTGGACAAGACCCCGCAGATCAGCGGTGGCCTGTCGATTGCCCAGTTCGACCTGACGAAATTCGTCGACAGCATCGGCCAGACCCTGCCCGCCATGGGCGAAGGCAGCCTGAGCAAGGTCGAACTGGTCAGCCGCCTCAAGGGCACGCCCACCAGCCTGGCCCTGGAAGACCTCAACCTGAAGCTCGACGCCAGCA
Organism: Pseudomonas sp. MF08875; assembly: GCF_059862525.1. Taxonomy (NCBI): domain Bacteria; kingdom Pseudomonadati; phylum Pseudomonadota; class Gammaproteobacteria; order Pseudomonadales; family Pseudomonadaceae; genus Pseudomonas; species Pseudomonas sp. MF08875. The sequence continues at coordinate 7,348 of NZ_JCBCUW010000002.1, read as the reverse complement.
CCTTCACCGGGCGCATCGCCGTCGACGACTTCGCCAAGCAATCCCTGCGCGTGCAGCTCAAGGGCGACACCCTCGACGTCGACCGCTACCTGCCGCCCAAATCCGCCCAAGCCAACAGCGCCGCCGTGGCGCGCCAGGCCGAAGTCAAGAGCAGCGAGGCGGACGCCATGGCCAGCGCCGGCGCGGGCACCACGCCGCTGCCGGACGCGCCGACCAAGGGCGCCTGGAGCACCGAACGCCTGCTGCCGGTGGAACGCCTGGGCAAACTGGACATCGCCGCCGACCTCAACTTCGGCCAACTGACCCTCGACAAACTGCCGATCCACAACGCCGCGCTCAAGGCCTCCGGCCAGGGCGGCGTGCTCAAGCTGGAAAACCTGCGCGGCGAGCTCTACAACGGCACGTTCGAGGCCAGCGGCAACCTCGACGTGCGCCCCGCTGCGCCGCTGCTGAGCCTGCGCACGCGCCTCAACAAAGTGCCGGTCGAACGCATCCTCGAAAGCCAGGGCCAAGTGCCCCAGGTCAAAGGCCTGGTCAACCTCGACAGCAACCTGAACGGCAGCGGCAACAGCCAGAAAGCCCTGGTGGACAGCCTCAATGGCAACGTCGGCTTCGTCATCAACAACGGCGTGCTGGTCAACGCCAACCTTGAGCAGCAACTGTGCCAAGGCATCGCCCTGCTCAACCGCAAGACCCTGAGCGGCACTCCGCGCGGCAAGGACACGCCCTTCCAGGAACTCAAAGGCAACCTGACCCTGCGCAACGGCGTGGCCAGCAACCCGGACCTGAAAGTGCGCATCCCCGGCCTGACCGTCAACGGCAACGGCGACGTCGACCTGCGCGTGCTGGGCATGGACTACCGCGTGGGCATCATCATCGAAGGCGACAAGCGCGACATGCCCGACCCGGCCTGCGCCGTGAACCCACGCTACGAAGGCATCGAGTGGCCATTGCGCTGCCGCGGCCCGCTGGAGCTGGGCGCCAAGGCCTGCCGCCTGGACAAGGACGGCCTCGGCCAGGTCGCAACCAAGCTGGCAGGCAACAAGCTCAGCGAAAAACTGGAAGAGAAACTCGGCGACAAGGTCAGCCCCGAGTTGAAAAACACCCTTAAAGGTCTGTTCAAAAAATGACATCCGAGCAGTTTTCCACCGCCGTGCTGAGCTGGTACGACCGCCACGGCCGCCACGACCTGCCCTGGCAACAGGGCATCACGCCTTACCGGGTGTGGGTCTCGGAAATCATGTTGCAGCAGACCCAGGTCAGCACCGTGCTCAACTACTTCGACCGCTTCATGGCCGCACTGCCCACGGTGCAAGCCCTGGCCGAGGCCCCGGAAGATGAAGTGCTGCACCTGTGGACGGGCCTGGGCTACTACACCCGCGCGCGCAACCTGCAAAAGACCGCGCAGATCATCGTCGCCGAACATGGCGGCCAATTCCCCCGGGACGTGGAAAAACTCGTCGAACTGCCGGGCATCGGCCTGTCCACCGCCGGCGCCATCGCCAGCCTGAGCATGGGCCTGCGGGCGCCGATCCTCGACGGCAACGTCAAACGCGTGCTGGCGCGCTTCACCGCCCAGGAGGGCTACCCGGGCGAACCGAAGGTGGCCAAGGCGTTGTGGGCCACCGCAGAGCGCTTCACGCCCTATGACCGGGTCAACGCCTACACCCAGGCGATGATGGACATGGGCGCCACCCTCTGCACCCGCAGCAAGCCCAGTTGCCTGCTGTGCCCGCTGGAAACCGGCTGCCAGGCACACCTGCTGGGCCTGGAAACCCGCTACCCAATCCCCAAGCCGCGCAAGAGCATCCCGCAAAAACGCACCCTGATGCCCCTGCTGGCCAACCGCGACGGCGCCATTCTGCTTTACCGGCGCCCATCCACGGGCCTGTGGGGCGGGTTGTGGAGCCTGCCGGAACTCGACGACCTACAGGACCTCGAACACCTGACGCTGCAGCATTCCCTGCACATGGGCCAACAGCAGCAAATGCCTGGGCTGATCCACACCTTCAGCCACTTCCAACTGGCCATCGAGCCCTGGCTGGTGCGGGTCGAGGAATCGGCCCACCACGTGGCCGAGGCCGACTGGCTCTGGTATAACCTCGCCACCCCGCCGCGCCTGGGCCTTGCCGCCCCGGTGAAAAAACTGCTCAAGCGCGCGGCCGACGTATTGAACGCAGGAGAGTCGTCATGACCCGCACCATCATGTGCCGCAAGTACCACGAAGAACTGCCCGCCCTCGAGCGCCCTCCGTTCCCTGGCGCCAAAGGCCAGGACATCTTCGACCACGTCTCGCAAAAGGCCTGGGGCGACTGGCAAAAACACCAGACCCTGCTCATCAACGAAAAACGCCTGAACATGATGAACGCCGAAGACCGCAAATACCTGCAAGGCGAAATGGACAAGTTCTTCAGCGGCGAGGATTACGCCAAGGCCGAAGGCTATGTGCCCCCCGCCGAATAACCCCACAAAACCGATGCCGGGTCGTAAGCGACGGTAATAATTAAATATTTTTAGAAAACTTGCTTGACGACCCCCTGAAAAACCCGTTTAATGCGCCCCGTTGCCCAGATAGCTCAGTCGGTAGAGCAGGGGATTGAAAATCCCCGTGTCGGCGGTTCGATTCCGTCTCTGGGCACCACTAATTAATTTCAGGTGGTGTCTAAACCACCCGAAAGCCCCAAGAAACCCGCCTAGTGCGGGTTTTTTATTGTCTACGCTTCCCATACCTTCCCTTGTAAGCCCAAACCTATGCGCGTAGATTTGCGAGTAGAGCCGGTTCGGTCTGAAAATCTACTCACACCTCGCAAGCCAAGCCCTTGCTAGGCGGGACCTGCGGGGGAGTCGCTATGCCGCTATCAGATACCACCATTCGCACTGCCAAACCGACAGAGAAGCTTTATCGCCTCACGGACGCCAACGGGCTGTGCCTGGAAGTGGCGCCGACCGGCTCCAAGTTGTGGCGCTATCGCTACCGCTTCAATGGCAAGGCCAAGATGCTTGCACTTGGCACCTACCCCGCCGTCACCCTGTTAAAAGCTCGCCAGCGCCGCGACGAGGCCCGCCAACTGCTAGTTGATGGCATCGACCCAGGCGAGCAGAAAAAAGCCACCAGGCAAGCGCAGAAGGTCGAAGGGCTGACTTTCGAAACGATGGCGCGCGAGTGGTTTGCCTACAACGCCCCGCGCTGGGCGGAAAGCACCACCTACAAAGCCAAGCTATATCTGGAAAACGACTTAATCCCAGGTATCGGCTCGCGAGCACTGAAAGCCATCACCCGCCCGGAGCTGGTAGAACTGGTGCGTAAGGTCGAAGCCCGCGGCACCCTCAACGCCGCCGGCAAGATTCGCCAATGGCTACACCAGATATTCCGCTTTGCACTGGCCAAAGGTGCCGTAGACGCCAATCCTGCCACTGACTTGAGTGTGGTTGCAGCACCCGCAAAGGCCGCTCGCCATCATCCGCACGTCACCTTTACCGAACTCCCCGAACTGTTGGGCAAGATCGACACCACCAACATCAACACCCTGACCCGCTGCGCCATCCGCTTGCTGACGTTGACTGCCGTGCGCCCCGGCGAACTACGCGCCGCGCCTTGGTCTGAGTTCGACCTAGAGGCCGCCACTTGGACAATTCCGAAAGAGCGCATGAAAGCCCGCCGCCCGCATGTGGTGCCCCTACCCTGCCAAGCCTTGGCCATCCTGCGCCAGCTCCAAGAAATCACCGGGCATTACCCGCTAGTGTTCGCCGGCCAGCAAAACCCAGCCCGTCCAATGAGTGAGAACACCGTCAACAAGGCATTGCGCCTGATGGGTTACGAAGGCCGCCAGACCGGCCACGGGTTCCGTCACCTGCTGAGCACCGAATTAAACGGGCGTGGTTACAACAAGGACTGGATTGAGCGCCAGCTAGCCCACGGCGATAGCGACGAAATTCGCGCCACTTACAACCATGCCTCCTACTTGGAGCAACGCCGCGACATGATGCAAGCCTGGGCCGACTCGATAGACGCCCTGTGCACTGGAGCCAATGTGGTGAACATCAAGCGGAAAGCATGACCGGGGCAATGCCAATGACAGAGCGGCGTGATGCAAATAATCTGCTGACACCGGCACAGGCAACAGAACTACTAGCACACCGAGCCATGGAAAAGGGCGAGGATCTGGCAGACGTGAAAGGTCGCTGGCGCAAGCGTATTGAGAAAGCCCAAAAAGATGGTGACCTAGAAAAGATCGGAGGCAAATATCGTTGTGTTGATCTGGCGGACTGGGCGAGAGGCCGAAAGCAGTCACTCCCATCAGATTGGCTTAGTCGACTCGCAGATCTCCCGTTTCCACCCCCATCTGGAAAGGCAAAAATAGAGATCCATGCGACTGGTGAGGGCCTTGTTATCCCTGCTTTACCCCAAACGCTTGAAGAGGCACACGCCCGTATCATCCATCTTCACACTGAAATTGAATCGAAAGAACGCGAGATAGAGAGGCTAAGGCCAGACGCGGAGAGGTACAGAGCAAGCTGCGCAAAAAAAGCAGATGGCGCCAGACAGCCGAGAAAGTAGGCGGAGAAAAAAAACTACCATAGACGAACTTGAATCTCCGCCAATAATGACGAAGCCATGACCCAACACCTCCCAAGGAGACGACATCATGGCCGTACCAACCCAAGCAGTTCTCGCAGAACAGTCCCGCCGCTTCATCAAACTGCGTGAAGTCAAAGCGCTGACCACTCTATCCACATCTGAGCTTTACCGGCGCATTGCCGCTGGAACTTTCCCTGCGCAAATCATGCTTGGGCCTAAGTCTGTTGTCTGGATCGAAGCTGAGGTGCTGGCGTGGTGCGATGAACGCATTGCCGCCAGCCGTGGGGAGGTCGCATAAATGGACGCAAAAAAAAGCGCCAACCAAACGGCCAGCCCTATCAAATCACCCAACAATGATACCAGCGGCAGCGCACAACGCGCCCGCCTGCTGAGCCGCCTACAAGTCGAACCAATAGACACAATCGCAGCTCGTGGCGAGTTGAACGTGATGGCTCCAGCACAACGAATCAAAGAGCTACGCGAGCAAGGGCATCCCATCAAAACCCACCGAATCACCCGAATGGATGAGCACGGACGCACGCACCGACGCGTGGCCCTGTACTACCTAAGCACCAGCACCACCCCCGTCCAAGCCGAGGCTTAACCCATGCAAATTCAAAACGGCGCTAACCCGCCGACGCCGAAGGCTTGCCCAAATTTGGCTTACCGCTACCTGTTCACCCTGGCACCGGCTGGTGCTGAGCTGGTGTTATTGATCGCTATCGAGGTGGCCTTATGGATTGTGTGACTCAGCTCCGCGACGCGCTACAGGCCGCGCTCGGGCCGCTTGATTGGCTGCCAGAGCCAGACGGCGATATCCATCGCGTCCACGTCCCGAGCGATAAGCAAGGCACCTGCAATGGCTGGTATTTGTTATCCGCTGGCTCACCCCCTGCTGGCTGCTTTGGCAGTTGGCGTAAGTCGGGATTATTTACGGCTGGTACGGCCCATTTCTTCGGCTGGACTTAATCATGGCCAAGTCCTACGGGAAATCCAAAGGCCGTAAGGAAGCCGGTGGGTTCTCGATGTTCCTGCACGTTGTCGAGGATCACCCGGACTTTCAAAGCTTGTCCGGTAGCGCGCTCAAGGTGTTGCACAGCCTTGTTCGTCAATACAACGGCAGAAACAACGGCAACTTATCCGCGACGATAACGCAGCTCAAGCCACGCGGCATTGCATCAACCGCAACGCTTACAAAGGTGCTTAGCGAACTACAAAATAAAAACCTAATCGTCCGCACCCGCCAAGGGCGCTTTATCAACCCAGGGGGGCGCTGCGCTCTTTATGCCGTCACCTGGTATGCAATCGACGACTGCCCCGGCGCAGACCTAGAGATCAAATCGACCAACGCGCCACCACGATGTTTTGCCACCAAAAGAGCAGAACGCCCGCTTTAACTATTGAAGCGAGTCGATTCACTTATTGAAGCGGGCAGCGGGAAAAAAGGCTTAAAAGCAGCGAAATACAGACGAAATACGGAACCACTTGCTTTAGATATTGAACCGATGGTGGGGGTTAGCCTGCTTCAAAAAGTGAAGCCCTTTATAGATATACCAATGGGTGTTGTCTGTGCCGGTGCAAAGCATCACGCAATGAGCAGACACGTCAGCTTTGCCGCAGCCAGTGCGTGACCATCTGCGAAATTGCGCTCCACTTGACCACCCGTTTGCATTCGACCTGACCAGTCACTTGCATTCGTTCTGACCAGCGATTGCATCGGATTTGACCAACACGCGTTGTAACAATGATCGGCAGAGAACGGCCAGAAGCGGTCATTCATAGGTGTCTCCGAAACCCGGGGCGATAGTGCGGCTCACCACCCATGGCATACCCTACAACTCCGTTTGCTAGAGAGTCAGGGCGATCGTTAGCTGCGTAGTAGTCGAAGGTTTCTTGGGGGACCCCAGCATCCCGGCCGACCCGGGAGAGGTAGTTTGAAAACAACCCTCCCGGCACCCTTCCTTAACCCCTCATAAGCTCCTGAAGCTCATCGGCTTCGCCTTCCTCAAGACCGGGGAGGAAATACATCATGTCGAAGTGGAGAACACCTGGTTCATCATTGACCACCATGAACTCATTCATATCGTTCCACAGATGAATCAGGTCTTTGTCGGCAGTGACAAAGAAAACGTTGCCCCCATGATTACGGATTTCACTCAGGAAAAGCATCAGGGAATATATGTCCAGAGCACCATTGAACGAGTGACCTTCCTCGATGAAATTGGGCTTATTGAACTTCAATAGCTTGAGGATGGGGTTGTTCTTTTCGCCGGTTATTGCTTTGAAGACAATTGCCGCGAATATCAGGTGCACTCCCTGTACGTTCGCCGCTTTGGCCAAGCCGAAGATCTCTTTGAAACCCTCTAGGTTTTGAGGGAATTTATGGCCGGACTCGTATTTTTTGTAAACCGCATCGATGAACTCAAGAATTTCTTCGAGGCCCTGGAAGAAGACAGCGCTCGCCCTGTGCAACTGTGGAAGCGAGTCGACGGTCGCCTTGATGGTCAGGTTCGGTGCCCGTTCCTGCATCTTAGTGGTAAAGAACCCAAGCTCCGTTCGCATCTCTTCGAGTGATGGAAGTCGCTTGTCAAACCGGTTGTTCCCTTCAAGAAGGATGGGCTTGGGATCGATAGTTATCTCCCCCTGAATTCATAGAATAAGCGCAACGCTTGAAACGAGAGGCAGAGAGCCAGCCACCGGTAGAATCCAGGCTCTCACACCGAAGGATTCAAGCGCAGATGACTACGCATTACCGGCAGCTGACTCAGG